>JALVCY010000072.1 GCA_027009605.1 Saprospiraceae bacterium | reverse complement strand
ACCACGAAGTCCGAAGGACGAGTTCTCAACCTAGGGAGCCAAAGGCGACCGTCTCAACTTCTTCAACTAGCGAAGTCCAAAGGACGAGCGAATCAACTAGCGCAGCGAATCAACTTCCTCAACTCTCACCTCCCCAAAAACAACTAAATCTTCACCCAAGACAAATAAGACCTCCTATTTCTCTGAGAAAAAACCAACTGATAGTAGCCTTTAGGCAAAAAAGACAAGTCTAAGCCGGTGTCCGAATTAACCTTTTTAGTATATACGACTTGACCCATAATATCGACTACTTCCAAGCGGACATTCATAAAATCTTGGTCAGATCTTATAAATATTTGTCCGGTGCCGGGGTTTGGATAGACCGCAAGATTGTGGGATATGGGCGTAAACGTAGGCACCAAAATGGAGATATTCCACTGAATAATGTCGTCGCATCCATCTTGATTATTGATGTATTGCAGGAGCACGGTATCTTGGAAAATCTTTTGACCAAATACCAAATCACCATAATTGACCATCGTATCTTTTTCGACAATTGGGGCTGAGTCGTAGGGGCTGATGTCTAAAATGGCCACCGCCGGTGTGTGAAAATGGTCAAGATATTGGATGGTGTCTGTACTGGCTTCAAATAAGGTTGTATCCCCCAAAACAATACCTTGTTGGGGACAAAACCGGGCTTCGATGTATAAGGTGTCGTCGGAAGCTTCGCATGAGGCATATCGGACGCCTAGATGTTGATTGGCGTCGCAAATATAAAGGCCTCCTTTATCCAGTAGGTAGTCGGTTGCCCCATGTTCCAAGTCGGAGTCCCAGTGTTTTTTGAATGTGAACTCATCCGGAATCAAGACTTCTCTATATTGGTTGGTGGCCAAATCTGTTATATAAAATTGGGTTAGGCTGTCTCCGCTGGATTCTCTTCTGAAAAGCAAAAATTCATCGAGTTTGAAATGGGTCATAGGATAGGCATCGTAACCAAATTGATGTTCTGTCCAAGAAGATTGTTGTTTATCCCAAGAATAGTAGTTTTGACTACCAATTAAAAATACTTGATTCTTGTAGGTGTAGATGGAGTCTATCATAGAGTCCACAGAAACATCTGTCCAAGATTGACCCAAGTCGCCGGAAAATTCAATTTTCTGTTGGTCACGGTCAAAGGCAAACCATTGACTTTCTGTAGCCACAAAAGTAGTGGGATGAATGGGTAGGTTCAGGATTTGCCAGTGGCTGGCTGCGTCTATAGATTTGAATAGAAAGTGGTTGTCGTTAATGGTGCCGTAGTAGAATAATTGTTGATCTGTTTTAAAGAGTTTGCCTCCCGGAAAATGATACTTTTGGTTCCATTCATGCGCCAGTGAATCATAAACATAAATCGAATTCGATTGAGTCCTGAAGTCCATGCCTTTGTGACGAAAATGAAGCGCATAATCGTTGAAGATTGGAATTCGATAGACGGTAGGAGAGAGTATTCGGTATTCACCCATGTAAGTTTGGTACTCACCCATATAAATTCCATAATCGTCCTTCCAAAGATTTGGAATCTTGTATAGTGGGGTCAAATAGGCGCAGGTGTCCCAAGATTGACCTTGGTTGGTCGAAGTAATCATTTGTCCATTCACAAAGCCGAGTACCCATAAAGAATCGCTCAAATAGGATGCCGTTAAGTGCTTGGTTCCCAGTAAGTAATCAGGTATTGTTGAAAGATATATTTTAACTCCGTTTTGTAGCGCATAGAGTGCATACTCAGTGGTGAGATAGGTGGGAAAAGTGTCCGGGGAAAATTCAAAGTCTTGGCTGGCATCTTCCCACGTTTCACCCGTGGTTGAATGCTTGTGAAAAAAGGTGATGGGCGGATTGGCGTAATTCGAGAAGTAGGCCATCTCAAACTCATCCTTGTCTTTGATGACAGATACATCCATCCTTTTGTCATACATGTTCGTTTGAAAACTGTATTGTCCATATAAGTTTAGGTCGTCCGAATTACATTTCCAATTAAAAACATAAACCCAACCGGGATTGCCTTCTCTTCGTAGTACAACTGCACCATGACGGTTCATAACAACAGATTGGCTACCATAATTTTGTGGGGCAATTCCGAGACTGGAAGGATACTCAGCCAGATTCCAAGAATGTCCTAGGTTATGACTTTCCCAAAGGTAAAAGTCGTTGGATGTCAGTATCGTTTGGTCACAACCGACGGCTATATTTTTGATTCCGTAATGGGGCGAATTAATCTGTTGCCAGTTTGAGTAGGTTTGTGCTCGGCTATGAGACAATGAGAATAAGAGCAAAAAGGCAAGGAATAAATTTTTCATGGTAGGATGGATTTATTTAGGTAACTGTTTAGGTGCTCCTATTTTAGGGCAAAAAGGGCATTTTTTAACCAAAATAGTGGCTACATAAACAGTTACTTATTTAGTAAGAATTATTTTTTTGCGCAAGTTTTTTCCGGAAGGAGTCTGCACGATGAAGTAGTAAAGACCGTCCGGATGTGGTGATAAGTCAAGGGTTTCTCCATGGATGATTCCGCTCGCAGTGATTTGACCTAATGAATTGATTAACTGCCATTTAGAGTCCAAGGGAATCTCTTTAAAAAATATTTTCCCCGAAGTCGGATTGGGAAATACAACCGGGAGATTTGACTCAAAAATGGTATTGGTTTTAACCGGAAGTTGGGCATAGTCGTACAGAAAAATGGCTCCTTCCGATTGTTGGTCTTGAAACGAAAGATAAGGCGCACCAATCATCAAGTGATTTTGGTTGCCGGCCAAAGAGCGACCAAAATAAGTATAGGGTTCTGACTCATAAAACGGGTTGTTGGGTTTGATATCTTGCATTTTTTGCCAAACTTGATTGGCATTGAGTCGAAAGACTTCAACCACGCCTTTGCTTTGTTGGTTGGGGGCATAGGGGACGCCGACGGCTAGTGTCAGCGAATCTCTAAAAACGAGACTAGCTCCGAAGCCATCCCCATAATTTAAATTAGGGTCAACCAATTTAGATTTTTGTTTCCAGCTTCCGTTTTCCTTGCGGAAAATATAAACGGCACCACTTGGGAAGTGACCCGTGCTGGCGATGGCCAATTGTTGCCCCGTTTGGGCGATGGAAGCTCCAAAGTAGTCGTTCGTATGCCCATCTTCGGGTTCAATCTTGCCGGCGTATCCCCACACGCCACCTTCCGTCTTGAGGATTTCGATGGCTCCACTTTTTACACTGTTGATGCCTGTTTGGGCGGCCGTATTTTGGAGATAGAGCCAGTCTCCATCCAGCCAAAATTCCTTAAATTTGTAGTCTTGAGTAGCATTGGGAATTACGGGATACTGAATAGTTGTCGTTTTAGTCCAAACGCCGTTGGTTCGTTCAAAATCAAGAATTCGATCGTCGTAGCCGATGAGAATTCTGTTTTTGCCCATCGCTACATATTTCGTGTAGTGGTCTTCCAACGCTATATTTGCGGTTCGTTCCCATTCTTTGGTGGCGCTGTTGCGTTGATAGACTTTGCAATGGTCATCGGCAATGGTGGCGATTTCATTGCCATAAAGAGCATATAACTCTCCAAAATCCTTATTATCCTCCAGATTGCGTTCATAAATGGCGACATCTTGAGTCCATTGTTGGTTATCATCGAGGTGATAGGCCGCTAAAGCATCAGACCATCTAAAATCGGTCACCAAAATGGAGTCATTGGATTGTAGTCGATTCCCGGGATTATTAGCAAAAATTTGGCCGGTGGGTAGGATGTTTTCTTCAGTCCAATGGTCTTGGTCAAAATGAAAGATATATGCCTGCCCCATTTTGTTATCATAGATCGCACTTACGATGAGCTTTTCGTCGATGTCTAATTGGTATCCAAAACCCGTCTTGATAAGGGGATTAGCAGGGTGGATTTCGCCTTCCCAAGCGAGAGAGTCTCCCTGAATCTTAAACTCTAAGACTAAGCCGGCTTTTTTGCCATATTTGGAATTAAATGGAGCTCCGATAAATACTTTTTCTTCCTTGTTGGTCATCGAGAATCCGAATTGATCACCGATGGAGCTATTGATTGGACAAGTCGTAGCGTATTTTTGTGTCCAGTGTCCGTTTTCATGTTTGAAAAGGAAAGCCTTTCCCTTGACGAAATGCCCCGCCGGAGCCCCAACAACTAAATAGTTGCCCGTGGCAGCTAGGGAATTTCCAAAGAATGAAGCCAACAAATCCGTAGAATACAGAATGGTATCCAGTGCCCAGTTTTTTTGTTTGGCATAGATGAATACGGCTCCTGTTTTTACGCCTCCATTCTTGCTATTGATGCCGGTGACAAATAGAAAATCATCGGTTAAGAGGAGTTTGACCCCAAAGCCTTGGTCTTCTTCGGTGTCATCTAATTGGATTTTCTTCGTAAGGCTACCGTCATCTCTA
Source organism: Saprospiraceae bacterium (assembly GCA_027009605.1). Taxonomy (GTDB): domain Bacteria; phylum Bacteroidota; class Bacteroidia; order Chitinophagales; family Saprospiraceae; genus HyVt-613. Next base: position 958 of record JALVCY010000072.1, on the reverse strand, counting down.
TTGAGAAGATAGACCGTTTGGTTGAATTTAGAAGAATATGCCGGACTCGCATTAAAGGCAATGTGCGTCGAAGAAGTAGAAAGCGTCGTGGCCAATTGCTTATAGTTCACTGTTGTGCCATCAGGTAATAAATAAAAAGGGACAAATGAAGTCGGATTATGGATATTGTCGGAAGAGCCGACCCCTGCTGAGAGATTAACTCCTGTCCAAAATTTTCCGTCAGGAGAAAAATCAATCGCATGATTCTTTACATGATAGTCATATTTTAGGGTGCTGGTTTGAGACCATTGTCCATTCTCCAAATGATAGAAAGTGATGTAATTATAATCTGAATGCAGGTTGATGTTTTGCTGATTAGGAAAAGCGGCAACCGCTGCATTGTCTCCGTCAATCGCTACCCCGGAGCCGAAATAGTCATTTATCCAGCCCCCATAAGTCGGACGAAGCAGGGTCAATTGCCCTTGGGCTGCGGAATGAGTGAACAGCAGAGCCGTAAAAATCAAAATAAGGTTGAATAATCGAGTGTTGTTCATGATATGGATGTTTTATTTTGTACACGTTCCGTAGGGGTATTCTTTTGACACCGACCCTAGACAGGTCGGGACAAGACCAAATTTGTGGAAAGACAGAATGAAGACTCTTCAGTAAGAGAACCTTCCGGAAAATAGGATAAAATATTATTCGTAACTGTTTAGGTGCTCCTATTTTAGGGCAAAAAATAGGCATTTTTGTGGATGTTGACGTAGGGACGCACGGCCGTGCGTCCCTACGTGAAAAAATTTTAGCAAAAACAGGCGCAAAAAGGGCATTTCTTAACCAAAATAGTGGGTACCTAAACAGTTACTATTATTCTTAAAAGTACGCAATGCAAGAAACTAGCGCAAATATAAAAAAAATACCGTATTTTTCAAAAACTCAATCTTTTTTTTCTTGAACTTTTCAACCGGCAGACATCTCA
>JALVCY010000071.1 GCA_027009605.1 Saprospiraceae bacterium | reverse complement strand
ATCGCTAAAATGATGACGACCACATACAAGGCTTTGACTCCGAGATTGGCTCCTTTGGTCAGCATGATATAGGTCAGACCCAAAAGTGCCGGAATCCCAATGGTTTGCTTCATCATCAACAACGTCGCCAACCAAGCCGGCAAGTTATAATGCTCCGTAATCCACTCAAATAAAGAAGAGAAAGATTCCGAAAAAGCCATGATGTAAAAGGCTACACTAATCGCTTGGGACATATACAAGGCAATCCCAATCGTCGAGCCCATCACCAAGCCAAAAGACCGGGAAATAATGTAATATTCTCCACCGCCTTCTACTTTTTGATTGGTCGCAATCTCTGCAATGGCCATCGCCGTTGGAATGGTCACCGCATGACCAATCAAAATAATAGCCACTGTCCCCCAAAAACCAACCGTTCCCACCGCAAATCCAAAACGCAAAAACATGACCGCCCCCAAAATAGTGGAAATGGCCGTCAAAAAAACCGGTAGCGTCCCAAATTTTTTCATGAGCAGGTGGTTTTGTGGTGGTTATGACAAAGTTATTCTTTTTCGGGGTAATTGAGTCGGGCTAAAGTACTTTCTATTTCTTCGATGTATTCGATTAATACGGGAGGAATCTCATTTTGTAGCGAAATCGTCTTTTCGGAGCGTCCATTTCTGACCATTAAGAGAGTGGTTGGCAAATCGGGGATTTTATGTTCCGGATTGGCAGGATAGGCCTTTCCCATTTTGAAAAAACCAATCTTTTGGGCTTTGTTGGCTAGGCTTCTGATGGTTTTGGGGCTGGTATGGAGTGTGAATTTCCCGATGTGTTCCACATGTTTTTTGCCATCATACAGAATGGTGCCGTCATCATAAAAGCGGGCTTCATACCAAGGGCAAGAACCGTAGCAAGGGGAGCGTTTGATGGTCAGCGTGAGTGTGCCGTGGTCTTTTTTGGGGGCTTTTACCGTTTGATCTACGGCATCTAGCTTATGGAATTTTTGATTTTGGGTAGTGGTTACTACGTCCTTGACAAGTTGTCCAAGTGCCGGTGGGAAGTCATTTTGCAGGGTAATGGTTTTGTTTTGGATGCTCATTTTGGTTATCGGCACATCGGCGATTTTTTGGGCAGGGTCGGTGGGGTAGTCATCGGCCATCTTAGAGAATCCTATTTTTTGAGCTTGCCGGATTAATTTTTGAAGGGATTCTTGATCGTATTGGGCTTTGTAATTTCCGATTTTATCCACATACTTGTTGCCGGTATAGAAGGCGATTCCATCTTCGTAATAGGTGACCTTGTCCCACGGGCAGGTGCCGCGGCAGGGCATGCGTTCGAGCGAGAGCAGAACCGCCCCATGTAAAGCGCCGTCAATGGCTTTTTCGATTTTTACTTTTTTTTCGGTTACCGGTGTTTTTACTTTGGACTTGGTTATTGCCGCTTTTCTATTGCACGAGGATACTAGGCCGGCCATTAGGAGAATTAGGAGGAGATGGTGGGTTTTCATATTTTTTTATTTGGTGTCTTTTAGTGCCTTTGGCGTTCAAACTGTCCTGCGGACGTTCAATTTGTCCTGCGGACGTTCAATTGCCTTCGGCGTTCAATTTGTGCTTCGCACGTTCAATTTGTCCTTCGGGCGTTCAAGGAGTAAGAGTTCGTTCTTGCCTACCTTTGACCTTTGACCCTTCACCTTTTACCTTTAAAGACGTTCAAGGGGCTTTCGTGTTTTTCGTGTTTTTCGTGGTTAAAAAAAACTTGGTGGTTTGGACACTGTCCACCCGTTACACCGTTATACCGTTGGTTGTCCTTCGGACGTTCAAGGAGTAAGAGTTCGTTCTTGCCTACCTTTGACCTTTGGCCCTTCACCTTTTACCTTTAAAGACGTTCAAGGGGCTTTCGTGTTTTTCGTGGTTAAAAAAATCTTGGTGGCCTTTTGCGTTCAAATGGTGCTTCGCACGTTCAACTTGGCCTTCGGGCGTTCAAATGCCTTCGGCGTTCAAAGGGTAAGATCTCTTGGCTGCCTAGCCGTTATACCGGTACACCGTTAAACTGCTCATGATAGACTTCTTTCCTAGCAACCTTTGACTCTCTCATACTCACTACCCACTACTCACCACTCACTACTCACTACTCACCACTCACTACTCACTACTTCTTTTTCCCCTTCTTCTGTTGCTCCTGAATCCTTCGTTGTTCTTCTACGGCTTTGGCCATTTTTTCTTGGAAACCGGAGAATCTGCCTTTTTTCTTGGGTTTGTCTTTATTTTTGAGCACTTCTGCCCGGACTTTGTCGTCGTCTATGACAAACTTTTTAGTGATTAACGTCTGAGCGATGTTGAAAGTATTACTAAAAAGCATGTAAGCAGTCAATCCTGCCGCATAACTGTTTAATACAAATAAGAAGGTCAACGGCATGATGTACTGGATGTATTTCATCATGGGATTGCCTTGGGTCATGTCCACCTGCTTGGAATTGTACCAAGTATAAATCAAAATCGAAATCACCCACAATAACGTAAACAAACTAATATGATCCCCAAAGATCGGGATTTTATGCGAAAAATGAATCAAATCATCATAAGTCGATAAATCGTCCGCCCATAGAAAACTCTTTTGGCGGAAGCTGATCGCCCCCGGAAAGAAACGATATAAAGCAAACCAAATCGGCATTTGCAACATCATAGGGAAGCAGCCGCCGAGTGGGCTTACGCCAAATTCTTGATAGAGCTTCATACTCGCCGCCGAATAGCCCTGCTGGTCGTCTCCGTACTTTTTCTTTAATTTGTCCAATTCCGGCTTTAAAGCCCGCATCTTGGCCTGAGATTTTAGGGATTTTAGCGTAAGCGGATACACGGCCAATTTCACAAATAGCGTCAATAACAAAATCGCAATGCCCACACTCCCCACAATACTATTCAAAAAATCAAACATCGGACGAATCACCCAACGGTTGATACTCCCAAAAATACTATTTCCAAACGGCACAATGTCATCTAGCCCCATGTCGTAACTTCTCAAGGTGTTAAATTCATTGGGACCGGCATAAATCTGCATGGCAATGACTTCCTTTGCCGGAATTTTAATGTCTGATTTGGTTAGTTTGAGCGATTCCGCTTCGTCGTCCAACGGGGTCACCGAGACCGTGGTGCCGGCAAAAGATTCATCGGAAATGATGGTCGTATTGAAAAACTGGTTGGCAAAGGAGACCCATTTGACGGGGTGGTCAAAGGTTTCGGTTTCTTCTTTTCGCCGGCTTAGTTTTTCGGTATCATCATCTAAGGGTTTGTAATACACTGTCGCAAAACTCTTTTCCCCGTAAGGGGTGGGTAGCTCCAACTTATTTAGGTAGTCTTCGATATGTAGGTTGAGCGGGCCATTGATTTTTGCTGCCAAGCCATTCAATTTTACTTGGTATCCAATCTCATAGTCTCCATCCTTGACGGTGTAAATTTGTTGGAAACTAACGCCATTATTCCCCTGAGCCGTCAAAGTCAGTGTATTTCCCGAAAGGGATGGCTGGAAGAATAATTTGCCGGTGGAGATTTTGTCAGACGCACCATTCAGGGTGAATTGATACTCAAATTGATTGGCCGGATTATCCATTAGGGTAACCGGTACCTTTGCTTTTTTCCTAGTTTTTTGATCAAGAATGACGGTTTTGACATGATTTTTCATCAACACCTTCTTGATAGCGCCCCCTTTCGTGGAAAAAGTGATTTTCATGACATCATTTTCCAAGGTGACATCTTTGTCTTCCCCGGAAAAAGCGGCGGCCAAGTCCCCGTATTGTCTCTGATTGAGTAGGTTTTGGAGCGAGTCATCGCCTGAAACGACGGGGTTGTTGTCCAAGGGCTTGGTATTCGTATCAACGACGGGTTGATCAACTTGCGTGGTATCCGCTTTGGGGTTTTCGGCGGCGATGTCTTCGGGCTTTGGTGCGTAAAACTTCGACCAAATCAGGAAAAGCACAAAAATAAGCGCCATGCCGATGATAGTATTTAAGTCAGTCTTTTTTTGCATTGACAGTAGGTAATTTTCTTTTGTAACTGTTTAGGTGCTCCAATTTTTAGGTAGAAAATAGGCATTTTTGTGTATGTTGAAGCTACAATTTTTGAAGCGTAGCCGGGCTACGTGAGAAAATTTTAGCAATAACAGGCGCAAAAAGGGCATTTTCTAACAAAAATTAGCGAGTAGCTAAATAGTTACTTTCTTTTAAGTAGCCAAAAGGTTCGGCTTTATGCTAATCTTCTGAAAAGCGGCACAAAGGTAGGCATTAAGTACGTTATGGGGGCTTGTTATTCGATGTTTTTTGCTTTTTTGTCGATGAAGTGTGATTTTGGTCTTTGGTCTTTGGGGCGCGCCTGTGGCGCTTTTGGTCTTTGGTTTCGGTAGTGGTTTGTTTTTGGCTTCATTGCTGAGTGATTTACTTTTGTGGTTTAGGAAGTTGAAAAAGTTGATTCGCTTGGTGAGCGGTGAGCGATGAGCGGTGAGTAGTGAGAGATGAGTAAGTCAGAATCTGCGCACATCTGCGGGAAAAGAAAGTAGTGAGAGATGAGTAGTGAGTAGTGAGTAATTCGGAATCTGCGGGAATCTGCGGGATTCAAATCTGCGCAAATCTGCGGGATTCAAATCTGCGAGAATCTGCGGGAAAAGGAAGTAGTGAGAGATGAGTAGTGAGAGATGAGAAAGTCAGAATCTGTGGTCTCTCCGGTACATTCAAGATTTGCTTAAATTTTCCAAGAAATTCAATAATTTCCTGACGGCAATTCCGCGATGGCTAATTTGGTTTTTTTCTTCTTTGGTCAATTCGGCGAAGCTTTTACCGTGGTAGCCTTTCGGCAAAAAGATGGGGTCGTAGCCAAAGCCGCCTGTGCCGGTCTTTTGGAGGGCGATAGCCCCTTCACAGATGCCTTCAAAAATGTGTTGGTGGCCATTGATATTTAGGGCAATGACGGTTCGGAAACGGGCCGTTCGATTGGTGGATGTACCTAAATTTTGTAGGATTTTTGCCATGTTGGCTTCGGGGTCTTTGCCTTTTCCGGCGTATCTGGCGGTATTGACGCCCGGTTCTCCGTGGAGTGCATCGACTTCTAGTCCGGTGTCTTCAGAGAAGCAATTGACTTGGTACTTTTGGGTTACGTAGTTTGCTTTTTGGATGGCGTTGCCTTGGATGGTGGGTTGTGTTTCGGGTATGTCTTCGGTGCAACCAATGTCTTTGAGTCCTTTGATGGTGATTTTGGTGTCTCCGAGAATTTGGTTGACTTCTTTGATTTTATTGGGGTTGCCGGTGGCGAAGATGATTTCCATGTTTTTTTTTGAATTTGATAACGATTGGATGGGGAGATGGTTGAGAGAGTTGAAAAAGTTGATTCGCTT
>JALVCY010000070.1 GCA_027009605.1 Saprospiraceae bacterium | reverse complement strand
TGAAGACATCTCCGATATATTCCAAATTGCTGAGTGCATCGAGATTGGCAAGCTTGTCATTTCCTGCGATGATCAAGTCTTTTTGTACATATTTCAAATTGTTAAGACCGGATAAGTCAGTAATAGAATCCAAGTCGATGATATTTAGAGACCCATGAATAGAGTCTATGAAACTGAGTTGTGAAAAGTCATTGAACTTATCCATAAAAGAGCTCCGATCATCCCCCAAGGTAATTCCCCCACCGATAAAGGCTAAGGATGTGACCCCGCTCATGCTTTCCATATCAGTGGAGTTGATAAGCAGTTCTCCATAAATGGAATCCAAAGTAGAAAGATAATTAAAGTTTTTGATTTTGTTTTTTGCAATAATAATAAAATTTCCGCCTATTGTGCTTAGTGATGAAAGTCCTTTAAAACTGCTAAGTGTGTCGTTGGAAAAGACAATTGCGTCATACCACCCGCAATGGTGTTGAATATGACCTATTTTGAAATTACCTAGGATGGTTTCTAAATTATCAAGACCGGAGAAGTTGGGTAAGGCATTCGACTCAACTATTTTGAAATTACCTATTTTTGTTACATTCTCTAATCCTGAGAAAGATTGGATATTGGTAAAACCTTCCTTATAATAGCCTCCATACATTTGGGCTATGTATATTTTGGATCCTAAAATAAAATCTTCCGATATCTCCGTTAGATTATTCAGGCCTTCAAAGTTAGTTAAACTATTATTGAATATTATCTTTAGTGATTTTAACTTAGTTATATTTTGCAATCCGTTGAAAGTCAGCAGGTTAGGATTGCTTCCGATACTTAGGTGATTCAAATGTATTAGGTTGTCAAGGCCGGAAAAATCTTGTAAATTTAGATTAGGTTTGGGTAATTTGTAGTTTACGTATTGATAGATTCTCACCGGGCTCAATAGGATGGCATCGGTCTCTTCTAAATTATTAAATCCTTGGAAGTTTGGAATTAGACTACATCCTTCGATGCGAATTGTTCCGCCTACCTTTTTAAGACTATTCAGACCGGTAAAGGAAAGTAGCGCAGGGGCATTGATGAAAAAATCGCCACCAATACTATCCAGCGATTCAAGCCCTGATAGTTGTGCCAGTTGTGGATTTTCTTCATGGTAGTCTTGATAGGGTGAATAATAAGTTTCATTTCCAATAATTAGATTTCCCGCTATAAATGATAAACTATTCAGTCCTTGTAAACTGAGCAAGGTGTCACAGTTCTGAATGAAAAAATTTCCCCCGATGCGATGGAGTGAATTGAATCCTTGCAGATTAAGAATAGAGTCACAGTTATTGATGATTAAATCTCCGGAAATACTTTTGACATTGTTCAATCCTTGTAGATTGGCGAGCGAATGACAATTTTTAATGATTAGGTCTCCTTTTATCGAGTCGATATTGCTGAATCCTGCGAGATTGAGTATATCATCTCCGGAAATTACAACTGTTCCTATTGTCGAGCCACAGGAATTGGGGATATTATCAATTTTAGATTGTGTGAAGAAACTTTGTCCTGCTGTGCAGTTTGCTATACAGTGTGAAGATACGGTTTCTTCACTTTCACAGCCAATTGCGTTGTCTTTTATGATGGCCCAGCCGGATGAGCTTAATGTGTTACATATTGGCGTAATAGCACATTCATTAAGCTTTGAGTTATCTTCAAGAGTAATGTCTGTCAGTTGAGAGACATTGTTAAGGCCATTTATATCTAACAGCGAAGAGCAAAATGATATATCTAGCCCACTTCCGATATGGGTCAAATTGGATAGCTCATCTAAGTTTTGTAGTGCATGGCAACCATGAATCTCTAGTTTATTACCAATCGATGTAAGATTGTTTAGGCCGGTAAGATTGAGGAGAGATTCTGACCGGATGATTAAATTTTGTGAAATAGTTTGGATAGGGGCTAAGCCGTTGATGTTGAGAATTGGTTGTTGATACAGTTCTTTTATTTTTAGGTTTCCGGCAATGTCAGTGCATCCCGGATATTGAATAGCAAAACTATCAATCTGGCCTTGAGTCGTAAGAATAATGTCACCGGTCGGGCATTGGGCAAGGGAGACTTGCGTAAAAAAAGCCATAATTAGCAGGGTCAAAAGCGTTGATATTTTTTTCATTTTGTTAGGTTTATCCATGTAATTCACAAATATACAACCTGAATAGATGAGAAAAAAATACAATTTTTCGGCTTTGTAGAAGTGATTTTTGAAATTTTTGCAAAAAAAAGCGCTTAATGTATTGATAATCAGTTAGATATAATTTTTTTGATATGGCATTTGTATTTTTTTGGGTAACTGCTTAGGTGCTCCTATTTTAAGCTACCGTACAAACACAAGTCGTATGATAAAATTTAATATATAGTCAGATAGATTTTCATTGCTTTACCGTTGGTTTTACTTTACCGTTGGTTTTAACCAACGGACACACAGGAAGCAAAACTACTAGGGGCTTTAGCCCCATTGGGTTCGCATGCTAGCCTATTTTAAGGCATTTTTTTGTATGTTGACGTAGGGACGTGAAGGAAGCCATTCAGCTTGGGCTCTTTTTCGGGAAGCCGGCTCAGCCAAAGACCACGAAGGCATAACAAACATGAAGCACCACCCAAAATGCTAAAAACCAGCGCTTGTCGATGGTCTCTGTCCAAGCCAATTGATATTTGGTTTGGAGCAAATAGAAGTAGGCCATTTTCTCAAAGTAATGAGCGAGTACTGTGCCAAAAGCTACCCCGATAAGACCCCAATATTGAATAAAAATCAAACTCAAAACCACGTTGATTAGGAGCTCGATTATGGAGACACGAAACATATACCGGCTTTCCAGTTTGGAGATAACCAAGGGACCCGGCATTAAGACCCTACTGCCCAAAATTAATAAATAAGTATTAAAAACCAAAGCACTTTCCCGAAAATCGCCGGAAAAGAAATGGACAAATAACCATTGGCTCGTTATCATCAAAACAATGGCTATCGGAAAAGTGATTTGCAGGATGCGTGTTAAGGATTTTTTGTAGGTGGGTAAGTGGGCTTTCAGATTGGATGACAACTTGGCAACGGAAGCAATGGAAAGCCCGTTGAGTAGTGCAATAGTCAACGGTAGCTCTCGAGCCCCGTAACGAAATATAGCAAATATACCCGGGTCGGAATAATGGTGATTGATGATGTATCCATCCACTATTTCTGCCATCATAGCGACTAAAATATAGGCCATGAAATGCGTGGCTAAAGACAGCAGCTTACGCAAAATGCCTGAATTGAATAGCCAAGTTTCTTTGGTGAAAATAAAGCCAATCCATAACAAACGGATTCCGGAAATTCCTATTAATATTTTAAATATTGTACCCAAGTCCAAGCCTAAATAAATAGGAATTAAAAAATAAATTGGATATAATGCATAAGATAAAATGCTGTAAATCAATAGATTAAGAGAGTCATTCCGCAAGGTATAGTATTGCTCTAGGAATAATCCGGGAATATTTAGCGCAAGAAATAAAACATAAATATTGTAATAGGGCAGGGCAGAAACCTTTAAAAAATAAGTCGTTATAGGCGTCTTAAACAACATTAGAATCACCCAAGTCGCCAGAGAAAATCCCAAATAAATCAGCACAGACGTAGCGAAGAATCCTTTTTGTTGCTCTTTGTCCAGCTTTGGATACAACGGCAAGATAGCCTTGGCCAAAGCATCAGACCAAAAGGTTGTCGCCGCCTTCCCTAAAAAAAACAATAGCTCAAATTGCCCAATGGTTTTTAAATCTAAACCCATTTTGACCATGACCATCCCGGCTAGTATGGCTCCCCCGATTCTGGAAATGCTAAGGAATTGAGTGGTTTTGGTTAGGCTTGGCATATTGGCTTAGCTAGGATTGAATGAGTCGATTGAGCAAGGTGTTTTTATCTCTTTTTAAAGAATGTTTACCTCCGGTTGAATATGAATTCCAAATTTCTTTTTGACCGATTTTTGTATTTTTTGCGCAAGCTCCAAAATCTCTTTTCCTTGGGCTTGGCCATAATTCACCAACACCAAGGCTTGCTTGTCATAACAACCGGCATCCCCCGTCCGGTAGCCTTTCCAACCGGCCTCTTGGATGAGCCAGCCGGCTGCTATCTTTACCGTGTCTTCATCAATCGGATAGGCCGGCATCTTGGGGAATTGTTTTTTTAATTTTTCGTACTGTTTGGTGGAGATATACGGGTTTTTAAAGAAACTGCCCGAATTACCGATTTTTTTGGGGTTGGGTAATTTGCGTTCCCGTATGGCGATGATGGCATCACTGATATTTTTGATTGTTGGCTGTGTGATTTGGTGTAGAGCCAATTCTTCTTGGATGGCTCCGTAAGAGGTGCGAATCCGGTGGTTTTTATGCGTAAGCATCATAGAAACCAATACGATAGCAACTTTTCCTTTCAGCTCTTTTTTGAAGAGGCTGTCTCGATAGCCAAAATTGGCTTCACTTTTTGTAATGATAAGCGTTTGCCCCGGCTGATAGCTTTTATCTTTAAACTTAAAAGGCGCCATAACAATACACTTTGCTTGCACAAAAACGTCTTTCAGCTCGACGCCATAAGCACCGATATTTTGGATAGGAGCAGCGCCTACCGTTCCCGGAATAAGTGACAAATTCTCGACACCTCCTAGATTTTTGTGGATAGCCCAGCGCACAAATTGATGCCAAGGGACGCCCCCCCCGATATGAACAATGGTGTAATCGCCGTCAGTATGCCCGATTCGCTTGGTTCGGATATTATTTTTTAGTACCGTACCTTCAAAATCCTTGGTGAATAGGATATTGCTGCCACCGCCCAAGATGAAAACCGGTTTCGGGGCTTGCGCAAATACAGTCCTAAATTCCTTTTGGCTGGAAAAGTCGGCAAAGACCTTCGTTTGTACCTCAATCCCAAATGTATGGTAGGGACGGAGCGATGTATTTTTCTGAAACATGTATTAGTAGCGTATTTTCTGCGTAATTGTTTAGATGCTCCTGTTTAAGGCAAAAAATAGGCGTTTTTGTGGATGTTGACGTAGGGACGCACGGTCTTGAAGCCCTACCTGAGAAAAATTTAGCAAAAACAGGCGCAACACGAGCATTTTTTTGCCAAATAGGGAGTACCTAAACAGTTACTTTTCTGCAAAGGTAGCTAAAAATACGGTATGGCAATTGGTCGGTGGCCGGGAAAAGTGGATTGTGGGGGCAGGGGCTTGGCACTCAACCGATGAGTCCATTCCGAAAAGTCCACTCTGCCAGAAATTAAAGCACGGAACAAAATTTTTTTTGGCTACATTGCATAGTACAGCGTGGTGTCGCTCCTACGGAGCTATATTTCTACTATTTTAGTCTTTACAAA
>JALVCY010000069.1 GCA_027009605.1 Saprospiraceae bacterium | reverse complement strand
ATCTTTGTAAAGACTAAAATAGCAGAAATATAGCTCCGTAGGAGCGACACCACGCTGCACTAACATAAGTAATTGTAACCAAATAAAATTTTGTTCATTCCTTCGAGTATTAATAATAGGTACATTCCGGAGTGAACTCAGCGTTCAATCGTTCAACGGATTGTACATAACTAGTTGATTTCCAGTACCTTCAATTGAACAGTTGAACGATTGAACAAAATTCCCAAACAGAATAAAATTTGGCAGTTTTACATCACAATACTTTTAGGAGTAAACTCAACGGTATAACGGTATAGCGGGTAGGCAGCCAAGAGCATACTCCTTGAACGCCGAAGGCAATTGAACGCCCGAAGGGCAAATTGAACGTGCAAAGCACAATTTGAACGCCATAGGCATCAAAACACCCTCCACTTCACCTTAAGAAAAACCTGATGATTGGCGGTAGAAATCAATTGGTTTTCATAGCCCAGCCCTATTCGCAAACGCTTTAATTGATAGCCAATCCCTGCATCCAAAGAAACAAATTGATAGAATTTTCTTTGGACTGGGCTTATCGTTGACCCAAAACCATGCGTATAAACGCCGCCTCCAAAAATATAAAGCCGGGGGCGCAAACGAAATTGAACCTCTAAGGGAAACTCAAGCGAGTACAATTGTATGTCTCTGTAACCGGTCATGTTCCTCATGCTTGGTGACGCTGTAGAAAAGACGGAATTGTCCTCGAACTTCAAGTTTGGTGAAAAAATTTGATTATCAGTAATTTCGGTGTTTAGAACCCCCACGCCGACGCCGGCTTCCGAGCGGAGTCTTGGCGTCCAAGTATGCCCCCAAAGCAGACCGGCTGATTCGTAGTGATACCGTAATGAAGAGAGTGTGACGCCGGTATAAACATTCAAGGAGTTTTGTCCCTTGAACTTGTGATGCAGAGTAGCTTTCGGTAAAAAAGGCACAGCTGAATTAAGCTTGCTCAACCGTACGGGCAAGCTTTCTGTAAGTGATGAATGATTTATTTTGGGCTGACCGGAAATCAATTTGGTCTTTTGAAGCTTCGTATTTATTGGGTGCTTGTGTGACTGATTTTGATCCTTTTTTTTACTGCGCTCAATGGAAGCTAATTTCTTATTGGCGCTCTTTTTTACTATTTTCGGGGTCGTATTTTTACCGGAAGGCGGGCTTACTTTTTCACCGGGTTTATTTTTAATATTAGTTGGATTTTCGACCTTTGCTATTGGGGGCTTTACGGCTTGGGGCCGGGTTGGTTGATTGGGCTGATTGGGGACAAGCTTTACCTCTACTTTAGGCGTACCGGTCGTAGATGGCAACTCCGGAACATCATCCCAACGAGTCCATCCCCACCACAGTAGAAAGCAAACGGAAGCCATGGCAATCGGCCAACGCCAATTCCAAAAAAGCACCTTTTTCTTTTCCGGCAAATGCTCCTCTAACAAACCGTGCATGTGCTGCCAGCTATCGTCAAAGAAATGCTCCATATTTTTGTTGTCATTTTGCATAACTTCCTGAATTAGAGTTAATTATGAGTTTCATTATTTTTTTTGCTTCCGCCAAATGCCACTTAGAAGTATTAATAGAAATGTGTAATTTATCAGCGATTTCACGATGTTTAAAACCTTCAACGAGATACAATAAAAAGACCTTGTAAGTAGCCGGCGGCAATTGTTTGGCTAACCCCAATAAGTCTTCAAAATACAATTCATCTAACAGCCGTTCATCTGCCTTCCGGTCAAATTCTTCAAAGACGGTACGACTCCTTATCAGGGTAGATTCAGACCGAAAGTAATCCGCCATACTGCGATAAACAATCCGATGAACCCACCCTTCAAAAGAGCCTTTATAATGATAAGCATCTAATTTTTTAAACACCTTTAAAAACCCGTCATTGACCACCATCATAGCGGTATCTCTATCTTTCACTTTTCGTAGGCATAGGCGTAACAAGGGCGGTGCGTACCGCTTATACAGCAATTCTTGAAAGTGCCGCTCATTGCGCAAGCAGCCTTCAATAATTTCCTTTTCTGTGTAGCCTTTTGTTTTCACCTATTTGAAGCGGTAGCTTTTAGCCATTAAAACAACCACCCCATCCGGAGAGTGGTTCGATAGTACCTTGTCTTTTTCACCTTGTCGAGCCACGGACGTCCCCACCAACGTCTAGGCTGGCTTTCGGGGTCGTATTCTAACTCAACACTTTGAGCTTTAAGGCCTAAATCCAAGGTAAATGATCCGCTATGCCCCCTAAATCGAATCCCAAAAGCCGGATGCCACATCCAGCCTCCCTTAGCCTTCCGGAAAGTATCCTTGTCTTGGAGCACCGCCATCCCATACCCCAAATTCAAAGAATAATAAGGTGTACGGGCACGATCCAAGAAATATCCGCGAAGATTTAGGGAAGCAGGAACAAAAAAAACATCTTCTCCCCCAAAATACCGGTCAACGCCTACACTCAGCCCCGTCCCCAACCATCGATTGTGCTGAATACCTACCGTATTTTCCAAGTCCAGCCCCAGCATAAAATCACCGTAATAACTCATACCGCCATTGACTCCCATTTGAAAATGATAATAAAAACCACGATTCATAGAAGTATTCTTATCCACGCCTCCTTGGATTATTTTTCGTATCTCTTTTTGCGGAAGCGTCACGATATCACCGGTGGCCAGTTGAATTTTCACATATTCGCCTTGTTCATACTTGATTAGTTGACCGCGAAAAACGCCACCTGATTTGACATAAACGGCATCTTGGGTAGCTTGGGCCTGCACAAAGACGGCCGTTGCTATCAAAAGAAGCATGATGATGAATCTAAATTTTTTCATTGTTTTTAGTTTAAGCTCTTTTTCTTGCTTTTTTCCGCATATCGGATTTTTTTCCCTGCAGATTCCCGCAGATTTATTTTCCCGCAGATTTACGCAGATTTGATTCCCGCAGATTTGCGCAGATTTTTTTTCCGCAGATTCCCGCAGATCTTTTTTTCCCACAGATTCCCGCAGATTTAATCCCGCAGATGTACGCAGATTTTTTCTTCCTAGGCCATCATCAACTCTCACTACTCATCACTCACTACTCACCGCTCACTACTCGTCTCAACCAGCGAAGCGTCTCAACTACGAAGTCCGAAGGACAAGTCTCAACTTAGAGAGCCGAAGGCGAACGTCTCAACTTTCTCAACTCTCACTACTCACCGCTCACTACTCACCGCTCACTACTCACCGCTCACTACTCGTCTCAACCAGCGAAGCGTCTCAACTACGAAGTCCGAAGGACAAGTCTCAACTTAGAGAGCCGAAGGCGAACGTCTCAACTTTCTCAACTCTCACTACTCACCACTCACTACTCACCACACACTTAACCTTCCACATTAGTGGACAAGAAACTAACTTTCTGTATTTGGTCTGCATTAGAAATATCAAATTGATAGAGTCCTCCTTTACCGATGACTATTAGCAAGTCTTTGTTAGGCATCCGAATCACATCATAGGCGTCTATACCTTTGTAAGCATACTTTAGATGTGCTGTAATATTTTGTAAATCACTGATTTCGAAGACTTTAAGCCCTTCTCCCCCATCACAAAGATACAATTGATTATCATCTACAGAGAGTCCGTGTGGATTGTACATGGGGTATTCTTTGAGTAATTTGGGCTGCTGGAGATTAGAAATATCTATCACATCCAACTGATTTTGAGCCCCTTGACAAGGCGTACCATCACGCAAAGTAACGTAGGCGATATCCCCTTTTACAAAGACCGGGTCACAAGAATTAAAGTGCATAAATTGAGATAATTTCACCGGATTCAATGGGTCAGAATTGTCGTAAATATACATCCCGACACTGCCTCCAATAAATAACTTATTTTGTGCCGGAAATAAAGTCTCAATACGAAATCCCACTTCAAAGGAACCCGCCGGACTTGGTGACGCTTGGGCTGAGAATAGTAACACTTTTCGCCCGCTAATAATATATAGATAATCATCCACTACAACCATTGACGCCATCGAACCGGCCACTGTAACAGGCCCCGTGGAGCCGCCACCGCCACTACCACCACCTTGCCCGCCACCGGAGGCATTATCCTTCACAACCCAAAATGACCCATCTCGCCATCCGGCTTTTTCCGGTACTTCGCTATCCATTTCTTCGGTTACTATTTCTTCCAATTGACCCACCAAATAGGCATTACGGGATGCGGAATAACGATATTTGGTATTGGGGAAAGCATTTTCTGCCCGACTAACAAACTGTGGATGAGCAGGATCGGAGATGTCAAAAGTCAACAAGTCAAAATAGCTGTCCAAAAACAGTAAATGTCCTTTAACCGCAATATCTATATTGCCGGGCACTTTAATAAAGGAGACATTGACCGGATTGGAAGGATTGGCATTGTCGATAACATGGACGCCTTCCCGGACTTCATTGATAAAAATATAATCTCCATAGACAAAGATTTTGCCGGTCTTTTTCATGCTTTGAGCGTCTTGAATCTCACTTTCCGCATTCATTTCGGCTAAAGTCATATAAATCGGAGTGAACTTTTTGTAAGTCACAAAGGTTGTGGACTTATCTTTGGTACAGGATACGGTGGTCATTATAAAGAATCCGACCGTCAGGAGTAAAAATAATCTTAAATCTTTCATTTCTTTCTTTTTTTTTGTAACTATTTAGGTATCCACTATTTGGGTCAAAAAATGCCCTTTTTGCGCCTGTTTTTGCTAAAATTTTCTCACGTAGCCCAGCTACGCTTCAAAAATTGTAGCTTCAACATACACAAAAATGCCTATTTTTTGCCCTAAAATAGGAACACCTAAACAGTTACCTTTTTTTTGATTCGATGCGACTCACACGACTTTTGCGCAAGCCCTTTACCCCATTGACAGCATGCTATTCCAAAATGGTTGGGAAAGCCACAAAAAATAAATAAATACAAAAAAAAATGCTCTGCCCAATATCTCGAGCAGAACATTTATAATGAGATTATAATTGTCGTAATTATTGTTCTTGTTGTTAGGAGAACAATTAACAAAGTGGCATGACATGCCTTTCGGAAATTGGGAAACTCAGGGGTTTAGGAGGGATGTTTGGTTTTCTTTTATGCAGAACAAATTTGGATCGGTTCATCGTCTTGCTCTGTACACCACAAAGATAAAGGAATCCGCCCTTGCATCAAAAACAATACTCCTTTTTCAAGAAAAATACACCATATTAGGTACGTATATGCACTTGAATTGCCCTTCTAAGCGTTGGAAATCTACAAAATCACTCCATTCCGGCCTAATGAGTCCTGGTTTTCTATCAAGACGGCTGCACTTCTAAAATCAAAACTCGTCAATCTTAACTCTTCAATCCGGCATGCCCTAACAGGAGTTAAGATTGAAGATTGCAGAATTAAG
>JALVCY010000068.1 GCA_027009605.1 Saprospiraceae bacterium | reverse complement strand
TTAGCCAAATAAATTTGGCTCTACCAACTCCCCAAAATAATTAAAGGCCGTAGGGGTTTTCCTTGTGAAACTCCTACGGGGATTTTTGAGGATTTCGTGATGAAAGTCTTTAAATATTTTGGGGATAGTATTGCATTACTGCATGGTTGGGGACTACAGATGTAACTTGGGTTAACAAGTTATAGCTATTTCATTTTTTTTATAGCTTGGAACTAATCCGACAGTTGGTTGGGACAAGGCCATAATAGTGCCGTAGGCCAAAAAAACAAAAAAACACTCTATTTTTCCTATAAAATATTTACCTTGCCTTTCGGAATGGCTTGGCGAGACCAGATAGACAAATACGTCATGTCCAAATAGATAAAAAAGAGCACATAGAAATACTGTCCCGTTCCATACGCTTCGGTGCTTGGGTCGAAATATTGTTACCAATATTATTGGCTTTTTTGTTGTTGTATGGATTGCGTCGGCGACGGCGGAGACACAAACCTAAATTGCAACAAAATGAAAAACATCGTTACCTTCTTGATTTCTCTTTTGCTCACGACCAATCTGTTGGCACAAACTACAGTGAGCGGCGATCAAACCGGAATTTGGGCGAAAGCCAATTCTCCTTATTTGGTGGAAGGGGACATCACAGTGCCTTCGAACCAAGTACTTACCATTGAGCCCGGTGTGACGGTTCAGTTTCAGGCCAATTACAAGTTTCATGTGCTTGGCCAATTGCTTGCGGGTGGGGCGGAAACGGATACCATCTATTTTACAGCGGCTGACCAGACGCTGGGGTGGGGCGGTATTCGTATGGAAAACACATCCGTATTAAGTACACTTTCTTATTGTAAGTTTGAAGATGGCAAAACGGTTAGTAATGAATTTCCGGATCAGCATGGGGGCGGATTGATGCTCGATCACTCGGATTGTAGGGTGGATCACTGCGTTTTTGAAAACAACCAAGCCATCGGGGACGAAAATGGAATGGGAGGCGCTATCTACGGTCTCAATACAACTCAAAAGACCCATATCACAAATTGTATCTTCCGAAATAACTCTACTTATGCGGAAGGTGGAGCTATCAAATTGTCTGCGGATAGTGGGGCCCTTATTGAGAAATGCCAATTTTATAACAATTCTGTCTCTTATGGAGGCGGAGGAATTTGCGTGTATGGCTGTGTGGACACCAAGATTCACCAATGTTTGTTTGTGGACAATTTTACTATTTATTCCGATGGTGGAGCGGCCTTTGTGGAAGGCTTTTCTACGGGAATTAGCTTTGTCAATTGCACGATGATTCATAATCAGGCCGTCAATGGGGAAGGCGGTGGAGTAGATGTCACCTATTCAGATGCTTCTTTCACTAATTGTATCGTGTATGATAATGATGGGGCTTACAGTGATGATATTTATTTGAATGTTGGTGGTAATGCCGAAGTGAACCATTGCAATATGGCCGTTCCGGCAGATGCAGTAGGAGGGGACAATATCAATGTAGATGCCGGTTTTGTGGATGCCGCGGGAGGAGATTATCATTTGGCGGAAGGCTCGCCTTGTATAGATTCCGGTATAGATTCGTTGACAATCACTGATGCGTATGGAAATGTCTATACTCCGGTGGATTTGGACTCGATGGATTATGTGGGTTCGGCGCCGGATATGGGATGTTTTGAATATGCCGAACCCATGGCGGTGAGCACGGGCTGGGTTGCTGATTATGCTGTTTTTCCGAATCCTACTTCGGGTGTGTTTGTTATTGACCAAGCAAAAGCCAATGATGTCGTCCTGATTTCTGACCTTGCGGGAAAAGTATTGTGGAATCAGTCCTTGCGGTCTAGTCGGGAGCAGATAGATATTTCGGATTGGGCGGATGGATTTTATGTGTTGTCGGTTCGGAGCGGACAGGCGGTTTTTACGGCTAAGATTGTGAAGGAGTAGGTTGGGCTAGATTGTTCTTGTTTATTTTTCCTTCATCATTGAGTCCGCTCCGAAAAGTCCACTCTGCCAGAAATTAAAGCACGGAACAAAATTTTATTTGGCTACAATGCATAGTGCAGCGTGGTGTCGCTCCTATGGAGCTATATTTCTACTAGTTTTAGTCTTTGCAAAGATGTCGCCCCAATGGGGCTCTGGCTTATGTATTTCGGCTATTTTCTCTGCAGCCCCGTAGGGGCGACACCTTGTCTCGGTCGAACTTCTTATCATGAAGAATCCAAATAAAATTTTGTGGACTCAAGAGCAAACCACTGCATCTGATTTTTCGGAGTGAACTCTTTGGTAGATTTTGAAAATCATGGAGCTTCTACTTGGGCCGGTCGCTATGTCATTTACATACTCATTGATGTCAATTACAAATCCGTTCGGTAAGTATGCTGCCTTTCCCGTAAATTTGGGTTTTCTACGAAAAATAATCGTAATTATTCAGCGTGGGGGCTATGGAGCCCCAAAAGAGCGTTTTTAGCCAAAATGATTCATGCTGAACAGTCACTAAAACCAAAAACCATGAAAAAGACAGTATTCACCCTATTTTTTGCGGGTATTTCCGGGTTTCTTTTTGCGCAAGCGAATCTACAGCCGACTTTAGAAGAACTAAAAGGTCTTTTGACGGAAGTCGAAACCAAATCATCAGTCTATTCCCAAAACTTAGAATGGGAGCAAGATAAACCCTATAAAGTCCAATTGACCATCCAAGAAACCGGCAAGAAAAAAGGAAAGGAGAAAGTAACGGCTTTTGCGTTTAGCCTGAAAGATTTGGATGTGAACGCTATCCGCTCGAAGACCAATAAAGATATTGTCGAAGTGAATATTTTTATGAAGTCTAAGCAAAAATTAGTCATTTTCTCGAAAGACGGACAATTTAATAGCTATGTGGCCAAATTAAAGGTCTTTGCCAATGATGCAGATAGTGGCAAAACGCTGGAAAAATTATGGAAGCAAGCAGCCGAACAGGCGAAGGCGTTTCCGTCTTCATGTCCGGCGGATGCGGCGACCGGATATCAATGGTTGTCAGATAATGTAGTGGATTTTAGTGCCGGCGAAGATGCCAAAGAACAGGCCTTGAAAATAGATGGGACGATGCTCGATTATCATTTGGTAACAAAGGGCAAAAAGGATAAGGCGGAGCGTTGGAATTTTAATTTGGCGGATTTGAATAAGCGCAGTGTCCAGCTCAAAATCAAAAGCAAAGCGTTTTTTGTGGAAGCCAAAACCAAGCGAAATCTAAAGTATATCCTTTACCAAAAAGAAGAAGCTAAGCCGAGTTATACCAATAAAATTAGGTTTTATACGGCTAGTTTTGAGCAGGCAAAATGTCTGTTGACCGTGCTAAAATCAGTCATCGAAGATAGCGAAAAAAAGGCCAAAGCCAATAGCCCCCAATATGCTACGGCTCAACAGGCCTTGGATGCTTTGGCGAAAGCAACCGGCGTAGTAGAAGGGGAGAAGTATAAAATGATTCAGGAATTGAAGCCTTCTTGTGTGACGACGCTTACGCAAAATGAAGCCAAAGGGAGTTCGTCAGCGAAGGATAAAACGTTCAAATTCAATTTCTTAGATTTGAAGCCTAAGCGAATTGAGATGGGGATAAAAGGGAGTTTGGTGGTGTTGAAATTGAGCACGGGCAAGAGCAAATTGATTCAGGCGTACAAGGATGGCGAGCTGGGTAGTTATACCAACAAATTGACATTAGTCGCTCCCGATATTGAATCCGCCAAGCTCATGAAAGTGGCCGCCATCGCCGCTACCAAGCAGTGTGCTCAAGGGTTTAAGGCATTTGGGACGGCGAAGGAAAATTTAGATTGGCTGGCCAATCTCTTGAAAAAGCAAGTCGTGCCGGAGCATGAGCAGCGCTTGGAAGCCGGTGAAGAAGATTGTAAGTGGAAGTTTGTGTCCATCAAATCCGGTAAGAAGCAATTGGAAGAAATGTATGAGTTTAATTTGGAAGATTTAGACGCAAAGAAAATCAAGTGGGTTATTTCCGGCAAAAAGCTCTCCATCCAAATCAATACAAAATATAAAGAGAAAACCATCAAGTACTACAAAAACGGAGAGCCGGGTAATTATAAAAATGCGTTCTCTATTGAGTTTATTGATATTGAATCGGCTCGGGAGGCCATGGTTGCTTTTCGGGCGAGTGTTTTGGGGTGTCAGGGATAGGTTTGATGTTCCGGCCTTTGGGCTACCGTACCAACACAAGTCATAATGATAAAAATCAATATGTAGTTAGGTAGATTTCATTGCTTTGCCGTTGGTTTTACTTTGCCGTTGGTTTTAACCAACGGACAGGAAGCAAAACTACTAGGGGCTTTAGCCCCATTTGGTTACCCAAAAAAATAAAAAAATGCGGCTAAAGCCGGCTTCTTGCTTAGTTTTGGTAGCAGCCAAATTTATTTGGCTGAAATAAGCTTGCTCTCCACCTTCCGAATGAATTCGGAAGTACCAGCGAGATTTAGCGCCAAGCTTTGGGCTTGCTTTGTTGTTGGTTTTACTTTACCGTTGGTTTTAACCAACGGACAAGAAGCAAAACTACTAGGGGCTTTAGCCCCATTTGGTTACCCAAAAAAATAAAAAAATGCGGCTAAAGCCGGTCTCTTGCTTAGTTTTGGTCTGTCAGCTAAAGCAGACGGTAAAAGCTAAAAAAGATGATGTTTAACTTCAACGGAATAAACAAAGCAGAAGTGGGGACAGCCTCCTACTGCGACCGAAATATATAAATGTATTTATATGCGACTCGTGTTAGCATAGTAGAGCCTTTGGGGCGCTGTAGGGGCGCACGGCCGTGCATCCCTACAGCTCGTTTGATTGATTTTATTTTCTGTTGTACTTTTTGTCTTGTCGTAGATTTTGAAAATCGGGAGGATCTTGGCTTTTGGGGGTTGGGAGGTTTTGATTTATAATTGAGCAAGGTCTCGAATTAGGATGCGGTTTCGGTCAAAGTGGATGATGTTGTTCTTTTTTAGCGAATTCATGACAAAAGTGACAGTTTGTCTGGAAGTGCCGGTGATATTGGCGATGTCTTGCTGGGTAAAGGAGTGTTTGATTAAAGTCTCTAAGCCCACTCTAATGCCGATGTTTTGTCCGGTTTCTCTGATGAAATTGATGATGCGGCTTTTGGCATCGTTGAAGTGGAAGGAGGCTAGTTTTTCTTCTTTGGTGACTAGCTTTTTGCCTATTTCGTTTAGGAGGATGGTGTTGATTTCCGGGAATTTGGTGATGAGTTGCTTGAATTTTGAGATGGAGATGGTCAATACTTCTGTGTCCGGGGCAATGGATTGAGCCGACTCTTCAATGGGAGCCGCTTCAAACAGCGCTATCTCGCCAAAGAATTTTTCAGGATAGATGATGTCTTTAATCATGACTTGACCGGTCGTCCCAACCTTATAAATCTTGATTATCCCCTTGAGAAGGAAGTAGATATTTTCCG
>JALVCY010000067.1 GCA_027009605.1 Saprospiraceae bacterium | reverse complement strand
GGATTTTTCGGAGTAAACTCAACAAAATCTCCAAACAGAATAAAATTGGGTGATTTTGGCATCAGAATACTTTTAGGAGTAAACTCACCGCTTCACCATCCAAACCTACCTAAGGAATCCTATAACAACAGCAATGAGAAAAGTACCCACAAAACTGCCAATCAACAACAAGAAAAAATAAAATAGCTTCAGCAGGCCATCCCAAATTGAATGTTGGTACAATTTAGAGTAGGCATACGTATAATAAGAGATAGCGATTAGAATCGAAAGGGAATAAAAACCGGGGTTCACAAAAAGACTCAGCATCATATTCAACAAGCCAAATAGGATGATTATCCCCATAATAAAGGAGTTTATGACTAGATGTTCGCCATAGTTATAGGGCTTCCGATAAATGATAAAAGCAAACAGTGCATACAACGGCAAACTCAAAAACATATAATAATTGTAATTAGTAATCATCCATTTTATTTGTTTGCCCATCTGCTCATTTTGGGCATCCAAGCCATCCCTAAATTCTTGTTCATCAAACTTACTGTCCTTTTTAAGGGATTTGAGCATTGTTATACTCATTTCATTCATTTGCTTTGTTTGGGCTTCAGTCATTTCTTGCGTAAAATGAATAATTCGGTCAGACATCAAGTTAAATGACAATAAGCCGATGGTCGCAGCCAAGGCCAAAAAAGCAAATGGATTGGCGTATTTCTTTCTCGTTCCGCCAATATATTCCTTAAGAATTGTAGCAGGAGAAAACAATAAAGCCCGAATCGTCTTCAAAAACCGATTATCCCAGCCAAAGGCATTCTGAAAGAATTCCATGCCCAGCCGCTTGAGCGTAATGCGTTCGGTAATGACCGGTGCTCCACAGCGATTACAGAATTTGGCTTCTGTGGAGATTTCATTTTGGCAACTTTTACAATTCATGCGTACACGTTTCAGATTCCGAGTCGTTAGGTACAAAAAAATGGGATTGATGACTTAAAAAGCCTTCCCCTTCTCTTTCCACAAATTTATTTTTTCGCAGATTTAATTCTTTCTTGGGAATCTTTACCGCTCACTACTCACTACTCTATTTTCCCGCAGATTCCCGCTGATTTAATTCCCGCAGATTTTCGCTGATTTTTTTTCCCGCAGATGTACGCAGATTCAATTCCCGCAGATTTCCGCAGATTTTCTCCCGCAGATTTTCGCAGATTTATTTCTTTCTTGGCAACTCACCGCTCATCTCTCACTACTCATCTCTCACCACTCACCACTCACTACTCACCACTCACTACTCACTACTCACCACTCACCACTCACCACTCACCACTCTCTTTTCCCGCAGATTCTTTTCTTTCTTGGCAGACACCAACTTCTTCAACCAGCGAAGCGAATCAACTAGCAAAGTCCGAAGGACAAGCGAATCAACTACTTCAACTTCTTCAACCATCAAGACCCAAACGCAGGGAAATCGCCCTAAAACTCCCCCATTTTCAAATTCCCACCCCTAAAGCTCAATACAAATAAACAATATTCGTTACTTTTGTCGGTGTATCTGAGAATAGGACTGTGCTGATACTTCTTGTAAAGGCCTTTGGCTTAGATTCTGACCTTTTTTTTGGCGAAAGCCCTGACAAATAAACCAAAAAATGCAGCTTAAGGCGTTACAAATTGCTCAATTAATCAATGGCATCGTGGACGGAGATTCTAATGTATTGATTAGTGCTCCAAGCAAAATAGATGAAACTTATCCCAACACCATCACCTTCTTTGCCAACCCCAAGTATGAAGATTATTTGTATCAAACCAAGGCCGCAGCGATTATCGTCCCCAAGGATTTTGAGCCCAAGTCACCCATTCCGGCCACTTTAATCCGGGTCGAAGATGTCTATTCGGCGGTGGCCTTCCTGTTTGAGCATTTTAGCCGCAAGGCGATGCCCGAAAAGGTTATCTCCAAAAATGCAGTGGTGCATCCCGAAGCTCAGCTTGCGCAAAAAGTGGGCGTGGGGCATTTTTCGGTGATTGATAAAAATGTAAAGATTGGTGAAAATACGTCGATAGCCACCAATGTCCATATTGCGGAAGGCGTAAAAATCGGTGCCAATGTGACCATTTATTCCGGAGTCAAAATCTATCATGATTGCGAAATCGGCGACAACTGTATCATCCATGCTAATGTCGTCATCGGTAGTGACGGTTTTGGCTTTGCCCCGCAAGAAGACGGGACGTATAAAAAAATCCACCAACTCGGCATCGTTATCATCGAAGATAATGTCGAAATCGGTGCTAATACCACCATAGATAGGGGCACCATGGGGCCAACCATCATCAGAAAAGGGGTCAAATTGGACAACCTAATCCAAATCGCCCACAATGTCGAAGTAGGTGAAAATACCGTCATCGCCGCCCAATCCGGCATCGCCGGAAGTGCCAAACTCGGCAAAAACATCCGTATCGGTGGGCAAGTAGCCATCGTCGGACACATCACCGTCGCTGATGGCGCACAATTTCAAGGCAAAACGGGTGTAGGCTCCAGCATCACCAAAGAAAATTCGGCTTGGTGGGGTATTCCGGCCATCCCGTACATGGAGTATATGCGTGCTTACATCAAATTTAGGGATTTGCCGGCCATCGAAAAACGCCTGAGAGCACTCGAAAAACAGCTAAAAGATGCCAATAAAGACCCAAATGCTTAAAATTAGCGGAAAGGTTCATCTAAAAATATAGCCGTTTGGTCGATACAGAGCGAGAAAAGAGCCTTTTTTAGCCAAAATGATTCATGTTGAGTAGTTACAACAATAATATTATTGTAGCTTTGCAGGCAAAAACCAGTATCTAACAGAATTACAGGAGATGAAACAGCATACCATAAAAAAGGAAGTGTCTATCAGTGGGGTAGGATTGCATTCTGGGGAAAAAGCCACCTTGACGATTAAGCCCGCAGCAGAAAATACCGGTTTTGTATTCAAACGAGTGGATTTAGAAGGCAGTCCGGCTATTCCTGCAAAGGTGCGATATGTCGTTCAAACCAATCGTAGTACGACCTTGGGCAAAGGCAAAGCCACCATTATGACGGTCGAACACTTGCTGGCCGCCTTGACCGGTATGCAAATTGACAATGCCATCTTGGAAGTCTCGGGGCCGGAAGTCCCTATTTTGGATGGTAGTGCCGGTCCTTTTGTGGAGCTTTTGGCGCAAGCCGGTCGGCAAGAGCAGGAGGCCGATTGCAAATCTTTTGTGGTCAAAGAGCCGATTACTTTCGTGGATGAACAATCCGGAGCCGAGTTTATGGCCTTCCCGTCCGATAAGTTTGAGATTACTTCTATGATTGATTTTAATTCGGATGTGTTAGGGCAGCAGTTTGCACAATTAGATGATATTCAGGACTTTAAGACCGAAATTGCCCATTGTCGCACCTTTGTATTTTTGAGAGAAGTAGCGTATTTGGCCGATCAAGATTTGATCAAAGGCGGGGATTTGGACAATGCCATTGTGATTGTGGATAAGGTCCTTTCGGAAAAAGAGATGTTGAGCCTTGCGGCAAAATTAGACCGTCCGGCGTTGACTGTGACCGACAGCGGAATCTTGAACAATATCGAATTGCAATACAAAAATGAGCCGGCTCGGCATAAATTGTTGGATATTATTGGGGATTTGAGCCTGTTGGGTGTACCTATTCAGGGGAAAATTGTCGCCAAGAAACCGGGCCATCGAGTCAATACCGAATTTGTCAAAGTCCTCAATAAACACTACCAAGAACAATTAAAACTAGGGAACAAACCCGATTATGATCCGGACATCCCGCCCTATCTGGATACGATTGGCGTACAAAAAATGCTGCCCCATCGGCATCCTTTCCTTTTGGTAGATAAGATTTTGACTTTGACAGATGAAGAAGTTGTCGGCATCAAGAATATCACCCACGATCAATATTTCTTTAGGGGGCATTTCCCCAACAACCCCATCATGCCCGGTGTCCTACAGATAGAAGCCATGGCGCAAACCGGTGGAATATTGGCTTTGTCAACCACAGAAGACCCCGAAAACTGGGACACTTTCTTCTTGAAAATTGATCAAGCAAAATTTAAGCATTTTGTGGTGCCCGGAGATACCATGATTATCAAGATGGAATTATTGAGCCCCATCAGACGCGGGATTTGCCAAATGCGCGGCACCATATATGTGGGCAATAAAATTACCACAGAAGCAGATTTAACCGCTATTATTAAGAGAAGAAAAAATGATGATTCATAAGTCAAGCGTAATCCACCCCAAAGCAATCATCGGCAAGAATACCAAAATCGAGCCCTTTGTGCATATTGCCGAAGATGTGGTCATTGGTGAAAATTGCTGGATAGGTGCCCACGTCTCCATCATGGACGGGGCTAGGATAGGCGATAATTGCCGTATATTTCCGGGTGCGGTTATTGCGGCCATCCCCCAAGACTTGAAATTTGGTGGTGAAAAATCTGTCGTCATCATCGGCAACAACGTCACCATCCGGGAGTATTGTACCGTCAACCGGGGCACTAAAGATCTGATGCGTACGGAGATTGAAGACAATTGTCTTTTGATGGCCTATGTCCATATCGCCCATGATTGTATTGTCCGCGCCAATTGCATTCTGGCCAATAATGTCACCTTAGCCGGCCACATAGAAATCGGCGAATACGCTATTTTGGGGGGCTTGACCGCTGTCCATCAATTTGTCAAAATCGGCGAACACGCTATGATTGGCGGCACATCCAAAGTCCGCAAAGACGTTCCCCCTTTCGTGAAAGCGGCCAGAGACCCTTTAGCCTACGTCGGAGTCAACAGCATCGGCCTAAATCGACGCGGATTCACTTCCGAGCAAATCACCGCCATTCAAGATGTCTATAGATTGCTCTACGTCAAAGAAACCAACGTCCACAAAGGACTCGATTTGGTCAAAGAAAAATTAGAAGATTCTCCCGAAAAAGAAAGAATCATCGAATTCGTAGAAGCTTCCAAGCGCGGCTTGATGAAAGGGTTTCGGTTTAACTAACTGTAACGGCGACTTCAGTCGCCAAGTTTTAACTAACTGTAACGGCGACTTCAGTCGCCAAGTTCAGACAATAATCCAGGCGACCGAAGTCGCCGACACATTGCCCCTGTTTTAGGAATTTATCCCTGTTTTTCTATTACATCACGCTGCCTTTTTTTGGGGATGGTGATAAGGATTGAAGAAGCCAAAGATAAAGCTACTAGTTTAAAACCGTGGTTCAAGTAGTAGCTTAAAAAATCAAGATTGGTCGTTGACTCCCTCAAAAAGTTAAAGCCTATGATCAAACTTAAAAAAATAGTAACTGTTTAGGTGCTCCTATTTTAGGGCAAAAAATAGGCATTTTTGTGGATGTTGAAGCTACAATTTTTGAAGCGTAGCTGGGCTACGTGAAAAAATTTTAGCAAAAACAGGCGCAAAAAGGGC
>JALVCY010000066.1 GCA_027009605.1 Saprospiraceae bacterium | reverse complement strand
CCAAACCGTACGGAATTTTGGAAATCTACACACTAACAGAATATCGAATGTAGAATCCGAATATGGAATAATGATGTAAAAACCTCGACAAATACCCAAACCGTCTCAACCTGCGAAGCACTCAACCCGATGTCCGAAGGACGAGTTCTCAACCAGAGAGCCGAAGGCAATTAACGGTATAACGGTGTAGCGGTATAACGGTGTAACGGCTAGGCAGCTAAAAAACCTTACAACTATATCAAATACAGAATCCCAAACAAAAGCCTAGATTTTCAAAATTTACCAAAGGCTCGAAGTACTCCGCCAAGAAAATAACCGATGAAGCCAAACCGTACGGAATTTTGGAAATCTACACACTAACAGAATATCGAATGTAGAATCCGAATATGGAATAATGATGTAAAAACCTCGACAAATACCCAAACCGTCTCAACCTGCGAAGCACTCAACCACGATGTCCGAAGGACGAGTTCTCAACCAGAGAGCCGAAGGCGAACGTCTCAACTTTCTCAACTTCTTCAACTTTCTCAACTACCAGAATATCGAATGCAGAATATCGAGTAATGCAAGACAAAATCACCAAGCCCGCACCCAAGGTTTCCATTTAGACGGTGCCAGTACATGATGCTCTTTCTCCCGATTCTCCTTACGGAAAAACAAGATACCAAAATGAAACAAATCAACAGACAAGCTAACTTGAGCATCATTTCGCAAGAGATTCCAAGCTTCTGTCATCCCTTCCGACCAATAAATATCATCCAAAATAATGACCGATTTTTCCGAAAGGAAGGGCCGCATCTGTTCAAAATAGGCTAAAGTCGGAGTCTTGCGATGATTGCCATCCATAAAGATAAAATCTGCCTTCCGCAATTGCTGCAAAGCCGGCTCCAAGGTATCTTCAAACCGCCCAATCTCGACTTTAATATTTCTGGCATAAGGAAAAATAGAAAAATTCTTTTGGGCTACACGTGCCGAATCCGGATTCCCTTCCAGCGTCACCACCTGCGCATTCCTAGCGGCCGCCTGCATATATAGCGCACTCAAGCCGAGAGAAGTTCCAATCTCCAAAATAGTATCCGGCTTCAGAAAATCCACCAGCCTAAACATCCACTTAGCTTTTAGGGGAGAGATTAAGGACGTAGCAGCTACTTCTTTAATTTTTCTGGTGGTTTTCTTGCCCAAATCCCTACTACCTGCCCCAAAATCCACAAATTCCATTTGGGTCTCTACATTCAACATTTTTTGCCGCAAGGCTTCCAATTCGTCAAAAGCATAAAAATGGCGGTCATCTTCCAGCACCTTTTGGGTCAATGCATACAAAAAAGGCGAATGGGTATTATACACCGTTCGAGCTTTCGCAAAATAAGAAATGAACTGCTTTGCAGCGTAAAAATTGGCCATGGAAGCAAAGGTAGGTAAATCTTTGGGAATGCCCTGAATGACATCTCGGGGAATCACCCCCAATTCTTTGCAAAAACACTCTTTTTCTAGCAAAAACTTGATTTATTGCTAATTAAATCATTACCTTTGCATCCGCTTAACGGCCTAAATGGCGTGGTAGCTCAGCCGGTTAGAGCGCAGGATTCATAATCCTGAGGTCGGGAGTTCAAGTCTCCCCCACGCTACAAAATTAAAAGCCTTTAACTCTATGGAGTTAAAGGCTTTTCTCATTTCAAGGATTACTAGGGTTATAAAACTAAATTTCCAGATAAGAAATGGCTTAGACCTATCGATGCGCCCCTAGCAATCCATTAAATAAAAAAGCCCAACACATCGCTGTGCCGGGCTTTTTACTCTTCAAGGAAGAAGGATTAAGCGTAGAAAGATTCTTGCTTTAACTTCTTAACAAGCATGTAGTAAAACATAGCTCTGAATTTTTTTCTGTTTGAGCTTCCCATTTCAGCACAAACTTCTTTGATAGCTTCGTCTAATTTTGGGCTATCTTCTAGACCTAATTTCTTTAATAAAAAGTTAGCCTTTACTCTGTCTAACTCGCTCTTGTCAGAACAAGAAACCTTAGAAGCATCTTCTTTATAAATAGAAGGGCCAAGACCTTTAGTTACTTTTTTAAGTAGGTCTTCATCAATCTTCATTTTGATGGTGTTCTTGAATTCACTGGCATAAATCTCCAATTTTTCATCAAACTTGCTCATAGTGCAATTTTTTTTTAGTGGATTTAAAAAATTTATCAATGGCAAATATAAAACAAATGTTTGACTTACACGCCAACACGCCCCTAAAGAATTGAAAAAGAATCATTTGAATGCACAAAAATTCTCTCATTTATACCATTATCTACTAAGAATAATGGTCAATATCTACCCCAATCAACTTACCTTTTTTCAAAAAAGTCAACTAAATACAGGCTTTTTAACTGATTCAACTAATCTAAATCTCTACAGATAGGACTTGTCAACTTGGTCTATCGCGGCATTGTTAAGCTTCCGTTAAAACAATACTAAAACTGCGTTAAAACACTAGAAATAAAAAAATCTGCAATGCCAAGACATTGCAGATTTTTCCGAAAGGGACAAATAATAGAGACTTATTTCAGCACCGTAATATTTCCTTTCTTAAAGTATTTTTCTCCATTGCTACATTTTACACGCAAGTAATACCCATACACATCAGGGACTACCGGCTTGCCATCGAAGGTGCCATCCCAGCCATAAGATTGATCACGAGTCTCAAATACTTGCTGCCCCCAGCGATTATAGATAGATAGGTGGATTTCACTCAAATTCAAGCCCCGCAAATACAATACATCATTACCGTTACCATCGCCATTAGGTGTAAAAGCATTGGGTAGATAGATAAAAGGCTCCCCACATTCAGTCTCATTCACATCAATAGTTATCGAACTAACTGCTGAGCAACCATTGGCATCTGTCACAGTCACGGTGTAGGTCGTTGTTGCTTCGGGTGTCGCTAGCGGGTTTGCAATATTAGGGTCAGACAAAGATCCATCATCCGGACTCCACTGATAAGTCTCAAATCCATCTGTAGCAGACAATTTTACCGTTTCTCCGTGATAAATTGGATTCTTTGATGCACCGGCTACCACTGTCAGGTCAATGACATCAACTTGAGCTTCGTCAGATGCTGAGCAACCATCCGTATTGGTAACGACGACTTCATAGATACCTGACTGGGTCGGATTGACCAATAGTGGACTTCCCGTACCAATCAAGGTACTTCCCAAATACCATTGAGCCACATCCCCGGCCTGCATGTTATTGACTTCTAAATTCGCTTCTTCGCCCATACACAAGGTAAATTGATTCTGATCTAAAGAGATGGATACCGGATTGGCGGCAATGACTACCGTATCAATCATCTGACAACCTTCAGCATTGGTTGCGACAGCATAGTAAGTACCGGGACTAACCATCATATTTACGTCCGTACTAATCGACGTTGTCAAAGCCGGATCATCATACCAGTTCAAATCATCCCCTGTATGGGTTGCGGATATAAGCACCTGAGTAGAAGCATCGCATAATGTGGTATCACCAAAAGCAGCGACCTCCACAGGCGCAACCACCACTTTTACACTTTTAGAAACCATACAAGAGTCAGAACCATTCAAATTCACAATATCAACCGTATAGGTGGTGGTTTCATCCGGATTAACATACGGATTTGGAGAATCCGTATCTACCGGGCTTCCATTGTCAGAAGACCAAGTATATTGATAGGCCGTATTACCACCGGGATTAAGGTTTACTCCATCGCTTCCGCAAATCAACAAGGAATCCGGAATATTATCTTCAGGCAAATCAACACTCACTTGCTTATCAATAGACAAGACGCAGCCTTCCGGAAATTCTATGGTCAATTTAGCTAAGAAATCTGTACTATTAACGACATCAGCCGAAATGGTCGGATTTTGCTCCTTAAATTCTGTTGGAAACTCCCAAGTCCATCCTGAAATTGGCTTTGGTGTCGTTGACAAGTCTTTAAATTCGATGCTATCTAAGCAGCCAATAAACTTAAAGGAAAAATCAACCCTTGCTTCTTGTCCTACTTCAACGCTATAAGGAATAGGATTGGCGCAAGTCGTATCATTAGGCATCAATATCACATCATAAGTCCCTTCTCCTAAAGTCGCAAAGTCAAAACTTGGATTAGTAAGCGCAGAAGTAGAATTATCCGGGAATATCCACGTATAATCACTTGCATTTGCATTATCATTCTTAAAATCGACTTTATATCCTTCACACTGCCTTGCGGACAATAAATTTTCATCTATGGCCAAAGCAGCAGGATCTTTGACTTCCAACGGAATAGTTTGGGAAACCACACATCCGGATGCATTGGTCATCTGGACTTCTAGGTTTGCGGTACCTGCTACTTGGGTATTAATGACCGGGTTAGGCGTATTGGCACCGGAAAGAATCCGATCACTTGGCGTCCAAACATAATCCAAGGCAGATCCATTATTTTGTACAGCTATCTGCAAATCTTCTCCCATACAAGCCGTTTGCGCTCCTGGGACAGACGCATCAATCACATCAAAATCAACCGGTTTGGTTACGGATGCCGTACAGCCATTTCCATATTCTACAGTCAAGGTCACATTACCCGGATTGGATGTAAAATGCCCTGTCTCTTGTTGGCTGCCATTATTTTGGAAGCTCCAATTATAAGCTGTGACCCCCGGGTCATTAGGATAACCTGAAAACTGAATATCTAATTCATTATTCGTACAACCCAGAAGAGTAAAATCAAAATCTGCGGTCATCTGATTTTGCCCGATATTCGCAGTATAAGTTGCGGTACAACCACCGGCATCGGTAGCCGTCACCGAATAAGTACCTGCAGCCAAGCCTGTCAAATCTTCCGTATGTGGATCAACAAACCCCGCAGGCCCTGTCCAATTATATGTAACCGGCCCGACCACAGTCGTAGGCATCAAATCAATACTACCTCCATTCCCGTTACAATCTGCATCTACCACATTGGCATTCAACTCGAATCCGGGAGATACGGTTATCCAGTTATCATGTGGACAGTGGTTGGCATTCATGGTACATAAATAGATCGTGCCCGGCTCCGTAAAAGTATAAACAGAATCGGTTGAAACCAACGAATCATTAAGAATCCACATATACATAAAAGGCCCAACACCGGCAGTCGCCGTAACGGTTACCGTAGCAGGCACACCACACTCGGGATCCTTGACTATAGTCACTTCTGTGGCAGGCGGATTGGCAATCGTACCGGAAGCTGTAGCCGTACAGCCTGTTCCGTCTATTACCGTTACCGAATAATCACCGGCACTCAGACCGGAAATATATACGTCTGTAGAACCGGTACTCCACAAAAAAGAATAAGGTGCATGTCCTCCGGTCGCACTGACCACCCCGACACCATCATTATAACCATTACAGGTGATATCGCTCAATTCTAAATCTACTCCCAAAGGAACATTCAGACTACCGGAAGCATTCGCTTGGCAACCAAAGACATCTGTAACCGTCACTGACAAACCGGTCGTACTTGGATTTTGAATAATCTGAGTGGTCTCTCCGGTATTCCAAGCATACGAATAACCGGGCGTCCCCCCCACAGTATAAGCAGCGTAAGTATTAGATGTACAGGCATCCCCAAGTAACTGAACATTGGTCACAATGGGATCCGGTTGTTGTAGGGTAAAAGACTTCGTTGCGGTTTGCCCATTTGCATCGGTCACCGTTACGGAATAGTCTCCCCCTGTCAAACTCCAAGCCCCTGCACCACCGGCGGTAGCCACACTCCACTGATAGGAATAAGGCTCTTGTCCTCCGGTTGCCGAAGCCGTAGCACTACCATTGGTATAGCCATTACAAGTCGGCTTTTGTAAATCTAAATTAATTTGGATTTGGGCAGTTAATTTTACTCCCGAGAAAGCCAAGACTGCTACTAAAAGTAGTGCGGGAAGCTTGTTAGGATGAAAAGTAAAATTGTTCATAATACTGTGTTTAGTTTGTTCTTAAAGTGTCTTTTTGGGAGATGACTTTAATTGTAAAATTTCTACGCGTCTTTCTCTTGCCGCTTTCGGATTATATACCGAATCATGTCTGTCTATAGCTGAATCACTTACATCAGCAGCGGCTTTGGATTCACCATAAGGCTCAATCACCACTTTGATTCTTCCACTATTGAAATAGGATCTCAAATATCCGTTATCTTGTTCTTTTAAAAATCTCTCGACATTATCAATTCTTCGCTTGGTCAAACTCACATTATAATTTGCCGGTGCCAGTGGGCTGGCAAAGCCTTTGATAACAATTTTCACATCTTTGTCTCTAGCCATGTATTTTTTTAGCCTTTTGGCAAAACGCTGCAAACTCTCATACCCCCGGGTTACTTCTTGGTCAAAGAACCGAGCGACCTCCTTTTTAGCGGCTTCTTGTTTGTCTAGAGGGAAACCGGACGCATAGATGGACATATACTCGTCCTTCATCCCAATATAGCGACGATAGGACTGTTCATAGCTTGTAGTGGCCACTTCACTGGTTGTCCGCGGGTTGGGTTCATCATTATGAAAATACACGGGTAAAGTGGCGTAAATACCTTCGTCCTTCTCAAGGTACAGCTTCTTTTCAATCTTTTTGCTCACAAAAGGTAAACCTTTTGTCGTAAATCTTACCGTATCGGTTGAAAAGTCTTCTCGATAGCCGATAAGCATATAATCCTTTCCATAATCAATGGCAAATTCAAACTTATTGCTCATGTCATTGACAATCTGCTCTTTGCTATTGTCAGACAAGTCGATCAAACGGACTCCCGCCTTGGGTAATGGGGTAACCGTAATCTTATCAAAGGTCAAAGCAAGAAGCTCTAATTTTGGCGAAAGCAGTAAATCCTTCTCAATTACATCAGATTGTTTGGCATTCAAGGTCGAAACTAGCACCGTATCCCCGACATATTCATCTTTTAGTCCAACCACCTTGTACTCTTTGCCCAATTCCAGTGGGAAGAAATAACGACTGCCATCTACCAATAATTCAGCGGTATCAATCGTACCGTCAGTTAAATTAATGAGCTGAACAGTCACACCATTTAAGACATCATTACTCAATTTATTCAAGGTATTGACGATTAATTTTACAGCAACAGGGATATCCAATTCATAGATATCGTTGCAGCAAGTACCGGTTTCGTCATCAATCTTAGCAGATGTCGGACGATTAGAAGCTAACCACCCCTTTCGACCATCTTCCGTAAGGACATAATAAGTATCATTATAACTGGTGTTGGTCGGTTTTTGCATATTTTGAACTTCCGACCAATTCCCCTTTTTTTCTACAGATTTAAAGACATCAAACAACCCATATCCGGCGTAGCCATCAGAGCTAAAGTAGAGAGTATGCGTCGGCACATGATAAAAAGGAGTGACTTCATTCATGGGCGTATTGACACTGCTCAAGTTCTCAACTTTCCCAAAACTATTTTTACCGGTCATCTCCGCTCTCCAAATATCCATTTTTCCTTTTCCACCTTCCCGATCAGAAGCAAAATAAAGCACAGATTTTCCTTTATCGGTAGCGACCATGGGATGAGTGGTATTAGCGAAAGGCAAATTCACATCATCAGGTAGTTTTTCTTCTTTTCCCCAACTGCCATCACTTTGTTTTTCCGAAAGGTAAATCTGACACTTGATATTCCCTGACTTCTCCGAATTACAGATGGTAAAGTAAGCCACTGTAGCATCTTTATTCAATGCAAAGTTTCCTACATGAACACTAGGGTCTAAGTTAAAAGGAGCTTCCAGCTTGACCCCTTCGCCATCTCCTTCGGCCACCATTAGCTTACTAAAGTAGCGTTTGGGATTTTCTTTATCTTTTTCAAAAAGGAATCTTAAAGACGAGTAGTATAGCTTATCACCATCTCTGGCATAGCCAAAATCGGACGCGGGAGAATTAATCTTATCGCCGAGATTAGTCACAATAACTGATTCTTGAGAATCAGGATTGGCTTTAGCCCATTGATTATGTTCTAAATACATACTTGCAATAGAATAGAGCGAATCAGCGGGCGTTCGTTTGGTTAGCCACTTTCGGTAATGCATTTCGGCTTCGTCATATTTGCCTTGACTATTTTCTACATAAGCCAACCAAAACAATGCTTCTGACTGAGCAGTTGAGTCCAAATCAACAGCCAATTGGTAGTACTTTTCAGCAATAGCAAAAGCGGTAAATTTTCTAGCTGCATCGGCAGCGCCTATGATGTTAGAAAGCTTGGTGCTATCCGTGCTGACTGCCTTTTGGTAGTTACGCATGGCTCCAAAATAATCTTTTGCTTTCATGTACTTGGCCGCAGCCTTTTCGTAGGCACGTCTTGTTTGACCAAAAGTCAACATGGGTACCAAAATAAAAGCAAGAAGGAGTGTAATCGAGTGTTTCGTTTTCATATCTATTTGCTCAATGTTTATAGGTAAGGTGGGCAAATCTTACTTTCTACGGGTTCAGGTTTTTTCACAACATATATCACAGTAAACTCAGGACCACCATTACTTGTCGAAGCATTCGTAAAGGCAGATACATTGGCGTCATAACTCAAGCCAAACTGCCATTGATTATACATCAGGTAACAAGTTGGGATTAGTGCATCTCCTATTCGTGCAGCGAATCCGGGCTCTAGTATTACTTTATGACCCGGCTTATCACTCAAGTGTATTCTTGTCGAAGCAGATAAGACCGTCTCGGTATGTGGATATTGCATTTGTTGATTGGCAGCGAGTACTAAGTCAAAATGCTTCGACAACTTCGCTGCGCCATGTGCATACAAGGAAATCCGACCGTAAAGATCCACCTTATCCAAATCTTCAAAGCTGGAATTGGGTTTGTTTAAATTAAAGTATGCACCGCCTATATTGAGGCGTGTCCGGCCGGATTTAGCGACGTTATAATTTAGACCTGCTGTAAAATTAGGGAAGAACTTACTCTTGGACATAAAGTTCTCATTGTTATTCAAGGTAGGATTAAACTTGACCCCATCCCATTGTCCATCAAAATGTAAATCTTCTGTATCAAAGGCTCGCTGAGTGACACCGGCCATGACGCCAAAAGTCAGATATTGATTGGTAAATAACCTCCTAGTATAGCTCCCCACCAAACTCACTCTCGTAGAGCTCAAACGGGAATCACCGGCCTGATCATGGTACAAGTGCACACCTGCCCCAAAAAAGCCATTAGGATTATGGCTTAGCTTCATATCAAATGCCCCGGAAACGACCTTATAGGAGACCGGAACTGAAGTCCACTGGCTTCGATAAGCTCCGGCGTATCTCATATCCCCATCAATCAAGCCAACCAAGGCCGGATTCAGGTTCATCTGAGCATTATAATATTGGGAGAAATGAATATCTTGCGCTTCTACTCGCACGGCGAACAATAAGGCAAAAAAGAGTAAAGGAAGAAGTATATTTTTTTTCACGATACAAATAGTATTTAGTGTTAAAAAAGAATCTGGGCGATTGCTACTATTGGGGTATCGACGTACCTTTCCTTCAAAAGGTGTGTATGTAATCTTGGATCTGTTCATTGTATCTGGCTTAAGGGAACCACTTATCAACACGACAAAGATACTATCTTTTTCTCTATTTGGCAATTTTTCATGTCACTAGACAGGTTTTGTATGGCTTGTTTTTTCATTTACCTTTTCACCTGCGTCACATTTCATCGATTTGATTGTTTGATCACCGATACTGCTCTAACAAAGCCCACTTTATCATATATCCGCCACAAAACAGTATCTTTACAACACATACCTACCGCCTTATAAATTATATTATTTTAGTATATTACTAACATTTATGTTTCATTATTGATGATATTTTTCATTTTTATCCTAAAAAAGGCCTTCAAAAGGCTCATTCTCCTTGTTTTTCTCCTTGAAAAAATGTCACAAATTACAAAGTGACAAAAATCACTTAATTTCTGTCACTTTCGTTTTAACAACAACGCAAACACGTATTTTCAGCCGCAATGCTACCCAAAAATCTTTAAAAGCTATTCCACCAACCCCTCCATGCTTTTCTCCAACTGCCTAGCCTCCTTCAAGAAGGTTTCGACGTCCATTTCTCTAAAAAACAGCATGCCGTGACTCGCCCGTAATCTCGGACTTGGATTTTGATAAAAATAGTCTTTTCCCAGTAGTAAGTAGAGGATTTCCATCTGATCTACCCATATTTTTTGCGCAAGCTTACTAAACTTACCGTCATACATATAACTCGGAAACGATGCTTCGACTTGCGTCAAATAACAATGCTCAAAAGAAGCGTCTAACGTAGCCATCCCATTGAGCGACACAGGCACCATCACATTGGCTTCCGATGGCTTAAAGCGATACCACACATTTCGATAGCCCCATATCCTAAAATTAGACAAATCCTCTTCTTTATCCCACTGTCGTACGGCCGCCGCTATGGCTTGCAACACCTTATAGTGCGTATCCGGCCCGCTTCCTTCCGGATCCAGCGCCAAACTCAGCACCGTAGGCTTTATCGCCCGCAACTGCTCCAAAATAGGCAGTACATCCCGGTTTTTCTCCGGCTGCTCCGTAAAAATATCGCCGGTATAAAAACCCAAGCGCAGATGATGCACATCCTTGACCCGTATCCCAAAATGCGCCCATACCAACTCCTCTTCAAACTCCCGAATCATCCCCTTCAACTTCTGAATATCCCCCGGATTCTTTTGCCCGTCGTAGCTATTTCGTAAAATCGCCAAGATGCCATTTATCTTAAAAAACAACTCCTCTTCACTCCGACTGCCATATATCGCCACTATCGAGCGAACAACTCGGTGAGATAAGCCCCGGTTTTGCTCAAATTCATCTTCAGCCGCAACTGCCGACAAAAAGTGATAAACATCCTTGTCCCACTTATATTTATATCCGGATGAGAAAAAATCCGGAAATTGTACCATCTGTATCAAGCCCTTTTCCAGCAACCGCTTGGTAAATTCCAGCGTCTTAATCACAAATGTATTGGTCACTGCCGTAAATCCGGAAGTCAACACCGAAAATTGCGCCTGATTCGTCTCATCTCTCAATAACCGGTGCACGTGCGGCAATAATCCCAACATCACATCATCATGATGGGGGCCGGTGTGATAATAACGCTGACCGGACTCCGGCTTCATCCCTTTATCAATCTTATCAATGATGGCTTGCTGAACCGATTTGACTGTATTTTCTGAAAGATTAGGGATTTGACGGCAGTAGGGGTCATTTTTTAGGTCATCCAGAGTCAACCGGCTTCCAAATTTATCCAGCTTTTGGCACAAACCGATAACGGCTCGCTCTGTCTTCTCTTGCGTCCACGCTCCTTCCTGATAATACCGGTTCACTTCATCTTCCAGCATGGAAGCCGCTCCTTCCGTAATATAGAATCTAGCCATTTTTAGGCGTTGCAAGACCGTTGCCGGAAAAATATTAGAGGGGGCTGACTCCAAAGACTGCTTCACAATCTTCGCTTTTGCTTCTCCTGCCGCAAAAATAATCGCCGTGGCATCCGGCTTGTAGGTAATCGTACCCAGACCTATCGTAATCACTAGGCGGTTTTTAGAAATCTCTATCCCGCCCAAGTCCCCGGCAGCAACGGCTTGGGTCTCAAAATTAGTTTCGGTCAACCGGGTAGTCGAAAAATGGTCGGATCCCCTTGTATTAAAAGCAATGTGCCCATCCGGACCGATACCTCCTAGAAAAAAGCCAATTCCACCTAAATCTCTGATTTGCTGCTCATAATCGGCGCACCACTTGTCAATTTCAAAGATGGCTTCCTGCTGCCTAGCTTCCAAACGAGTTTGCGGAGAACGAAAACGCAAAGTCAAATCCACCTTCAAGTCAGGAAAGACTTCACTCATCTCCACCTTAGACCCATCAGCGGTTAAGGGGATTTCATTGACATTAATCAATAAGGCATTATCGGGATTCAGGCCAAAGCCTTTGATGTAATACTCCTTCACATAGTGATAAAAGCTATTCTTCTGACTCGAATCTATGGGAAAAAACTCATCTATCTGCACAAACTTCAAGTCCCCTAAGTAAGGTTTCTCCTTCAACGCCAGCCCATTTTGCGCAAGCAACTTCTGCACACCTTCTTCTTCAAAATGGTCAATAATGTACTTTGTCCACTTAATAAAATACTCCGGTGTCTTTCCGGTCGGCAAACTAATCACTCCTTTTGGATGAGCCGCCACCCATTCCAAAAATCGAAGCGCAGACAAAAAACCTAGTTTAGGGAAATTATCTACAATCAGATAAGGCAACTTGGTGGTCATCTCTTGCCATTGGGGAGACTTCTCCAAAAATTTCTGCTCAACGGGGGACAAATTGGTTTTCATACTTCAGTTTATTTTCATGGAAGCGGTAAAGGTAGCTTTTTTTCTTTGCAGAAAGCAAGTAACTCAACTTCTTATTAATCCTTTTTTCCCAAAAAGCGTTGTTTTTGACCGACATTCCCGATAGATTGCACAAAACTAAAAATCCCTGTTGGGGCGCAGGCTCTTCATCGTTGGAGCCAACGGGGATTAAATCTTGAGTTCACTCCGAAAAGTCGGGCATGGTGGTTGGTTCTTGTGGCCACAAAATTTTATTCTGTTTGCTTTTTTATGGTTAACCCTCTAAATCTCCCTTTTTAAAAGGTCTCGATAATTATCGGGATGCGGTAAACAGAATAAAATTTTGTTCATCGCTTTAATTTCTAACAGCGTGGACTTTTCGGAGCCAACTCAGCCTTACTAACTCCATGCTCCTTTCCATTGCCCGTGGCGCAAATTTGCTTCGCTTATTTGCTACATAGCCAAATAAATTTGGCTACTACCATCAGCGTTTTCCTAATTTTAAATGCCTTTCTACTCAACAAAGTGTGAGAAATATCGGTTTTGATGAGTACTCATTAGACACATCACCAGGCTTTATGTCCACCAAACATTATTTTCGTAAATATCTTTATACGCCTATTCAGGAGAAACGGGTTCATTTTCTTGCGGACATCCTGGAAAGAGTGGTCACCATGGATATCTATCAACCCAAAATCCGAAAACTTGCCCCTAACATCCCCATTCTACTCTTTAACGACGGTCAAGACCTTGAAAAAATCCAAATCAAACCCATCTTCCGAAAATTACTGACTAACCGGCACATAAAACCATGCATTATCGTCGGTATTCACAGCAATGCCAACCGCAATCACGAGTTGGGCACGACCCAATTTCTCGAATCTAACGGGTACGGCAAAGACGCAGCCGCCTACCAGGATTTTATCATCCACCAACTAATCCCCTATCTTAAAGACCAATTTGGTGAGCGTTCTCCCTTTTTTATGGCGGGCTTTTCGCTTGGCGGATTGAGTGCTTTGGACTTAGTGCTCAATCATCCCGACAGCTTTGCCGGAGTAGGCGTTTTTAGTGGTGCTTTGTGGTGGAGGGACTATCCTTTTATACCTAGTCAACCCAACGCCAATTTAATCATCCCCAGAAAAATCCAATCGCTCAAAGACACACCCAAACAAAAATTCTGGTTTCAAGCAGGCACACTCGAAGAAACCAGTGACCGGGACAACAACGGCGTAATTGACGTAATAGATGATAGCTTGCGCACCATCCAAGAGCTAAAAAAGAAAAAAGTACCGCAGCAAAGGATTACTTACGTAGAAATCAAGGGCGGAAAGCATGATTATGCGACTTGGCGGAAGGCGATGGGTGGGTTTTTGGTGTTTTGTGGCAGGTGAGATGGGGACTAGACGGTCTGTTGGGACGCACAGTCTTTTTTCGTCGGGACGCACGGCCGTGCGTCCCAACGAAAAAAGGTCGCATCTCTTTTGACGCGACCCAAACAACAAATTATAATCCCATGAACATATATCGTCGATCCCTTGCGGGAATTCTTTTTAAATTAGGAGTAAGCTAAATCCCTTCTTAAATAGCTTACTCCTGAAAGGGGTTTTTAAATCCCATGAACATATCCAAAAAACAATTCCTATCACTTTTGAAAAGAATGTGTATTTCCTTTTTGATGATACAAAGATAATGTCAAAACCTACATTGGCAAATAACAATGATTTTGTATTGTGAAGTTTTTTCTCTACTTTCTCTAGCGCAACTAATTCTAAATCAACTTCTTAAGGGCAAATTTTGTGAAAAAATGTCGCATCTCTTTAGATGCGACATTAACAACAAATTATAATCCCATGAACATATCTTAAGTTCGCCTAAAAAACGGTTTCCCGTAAAAAATTATTACTAATCCGGCGACTATTTGTCTAACTTTTTGTTAATGCTGTCTTAATCTCTACATCCCTACCCAACTATCGCATGAACTCTTGAAATGTATTTAGGAGATAGTTACTTCCCTTCTAAAATAACTATCTCGCTAAATATCCCATGAACATATCCAAAAACAAACTGCTGATTTCACTTTTGAACTGTGTTTGTTTCTTTTTACATTACAAATATGGGGGAATACTTCTCTTAGAAAAATTACATAATATATTTTTTGTGAAGAATAAACAACCAAACAAATAATAAAATAAAATCACAACCTACTGTAAATCAGATAGTTACACAACAAAGATTGTGAAGTAAAAATAATCAAAAAAAAGAAAAAAAAAGCCCATCAGGCTTAAAAGACAACAAATCAAGAGCTACAAGCCCTAAAAAGAGAAGCTATGTTGGAGATTTTCAGACACCCAGTCCATATATGGCGAACCGGGATTGGTTACTATTGGGTGAGCGGGCAAGTCCATAATAGAATCATTGCGCTGAAATACTTTTTTCAAGTCCAATATCACATTTAGAGACCCACCGGATGAAGTAATCGTAAAATCCTTTT
Source organism: Saprospiraceae bacterium (assembly GCA_027009605.1). Lineage (GTDB taxonomy): Bacteria > Bacteroidota > Bacteroidia > Chitinophagales > Saprospiraceae > HyVt-613. The sequence continues at coordinate 2,392 of JALVCY010000066.1, read as the reverse complement.
GTAGGACAACCTTCTTATAGTGTTCATCCTTGAGAATATTGATTTCAAAAGGCGTTGTAGTTCCATTTGCACTATATTGTCCCTTGGTTTTATCAAAGACATAACTCCCAAATTCCGAAGAATACCTTTCAGCAGCACCTAGTGGACTTCCGGCAGCAAAGTCACTAGGCTTTTGACTATTGGCTTCATGTCCGACACCGACTCCAAACGAAATTCCTGTATAATCTCCCAAAGGCACCGAATAATAGGCCTTCTCCAAAGCTTTTTCGGTGTGTGAGCTATTATCTTGCAAAGCGGTTATATCCCAATACTCCAAATCATCTAAGCTGACTTCATCTTCGCCATTAGCCGTCACCAAGGAAATATCCGTTAAAAAGAGAGAGACATCATCGAACTGTATAATTTCTGTAGAGCTACCGGTGCTTGGATAAGCATACAAGCCTTCTGCACTAAACGGCTTATCCCCATAGACGGCTTTAAAGGATACCACTACGGTCGTAGATGGTCCGATAGGTGCTTCTTTCCTGCACGACGTGCAAGGCATTAAGACACTTAATACAAAGAATAAAATGAATAGCCGACGCATTTAGCCCGTTTTTCCGAATTAGTAAATACTTGGTAGCGATTATTGTACCAAACTAAGCGCATCTTTACTGTTATCTGCCAATTTTTGCAAAATTTCCATCTTATTCGCTCCCCATTTGATATTATGAAGCCATTGGCTCATATCAACCGCTATTTTTAGCTCATAGTTTGCTCCTTGCGGTACTACTAACAACGGATTGTAAGCCAATTCCACCCCGCCTTGAACGGACAAAACCTGAAATGTATCCACTTGGGGCATGGATGACGACGTATCTGTCATAACTATCCACTGCTGTTGGATGTACATTTTGGGAGCCACCCACATTGAATCCGGCTTAAATCCCAATACATTTTCTCCCGAAAGGGAATCCGGAATCACTGCATTCTGCTGCGCATCCAAGCCTATATCCAATCGAATCCCCTGATAAGTGCCCGGCCGCTTAAAAGTACCCAGCTTATAATCCGCCTGAGTTTGCTTAATCAACAAAACATTGTCAGAAACTTTCGCCTTTTCCGGCACATTCCCGGCACCATACACCCACTTTTCGGACTCCCCGTTCACATCGACAGCATTTTGATCGACATCGACGACTTCTAAGTGAGACAAGTAAAAACGTACACCCAAAAGCTTATACGGCTGCTGAGCATCGTCCAAAAACACCTTATTCAGGGACAAAAAGGTCGTATCATTCTCCTTCCAACTCACATTTAGCGTAAGCGCCGGATATTGACAACAGCAATCCTTATCCGCAGATACATCAAAATTGACGGCATTGGGATCTAAGCACCCTTCCTTATCATCATAACATCCCACAAGGGATAACACAATCAATAATACGACCCACTGAACTTTATTCATTCCCATTTTATTAGCTGCAACTACAAAGCCCTAGTTTTTATTTTTGGCTTTATATTCTGCTTGATACTTTTTGGTTTCCTTTTTGATTAGCTGCTTCACTTGCGTGGAAAAATCTTTATTGAGCATCCAATTCAGATAATTCCGGTCATGATATAAGGTCTTCCCCACCAATTTCCCGGCATTCACGCCAAAATTAAACACTAGATTTCCATCCTTGTCATATTTTAGGCGCTGTGTAGCGTCGGCGGTGCTCAAATCATTGGTAAATTGATGCAACGCTTCCGCATCTCGCACGATTGGATTCGGCAAACGGTGTCCATCGGCATCTATCCACTCCTTACCTTCATACCTATCCAATTGCCCATTAAACACTTCAATCGTGGCTCGTACATCTGCCAAAGCATCATGCGCATTTTCGATTTCCTTACCCGTATAGAAGCGCAAGGCTGCCCGCAAGGTACGCGGCTCCATCTTATAAAATATCCGCTGCATATCCAATAACCGGCGCTCACTAATATCAAAATCAAATCCCGCCCTGGCAAATTCTTCCATCAACATCGGCACATCAAAGCGATTAGAATTGTAACCTGCCAAATCCGCATCTCCGATAAAATCATATAACTCCTGCGCCACTTGCGCAAAAGTCGGTTTGTTGCGCAATTGCTCCGGCCCGATTCCATGCACCGCATAAGCTTCTTCCGAAATAGGGACTCCCGGATTAATGAGCAGCATTTTTTCTTCCGGTTCTTGCTTCCCTTTGGTATATTTAATCAGGGCAATCTGCAATATCCGGTCTCGAATAATATTCAAACCGGTCGATTCTATATCAAAAAAGACCAAGTCTCTATCCAATTCTAATCCAATCATTTTTGTTTTCTTTTAGTACATGAAGAATGATCTAACGCCCATTGTTTGTAACTATTTAGCCACCCGCTAATTTTGTTAGAA
>JALVCY010000065.1 GCA_027009605.1 Saprospiraceae bacterium | reverse complement strand
GCCCCGGACTAACCGGCCATCTTCCCCCACTTTCGACCGACCGGTGATAGATTCTTTTCCACTGGCCCACAAATATTTTACAACCAATCGCTTTGATGCCTTATATATCGTGTCGCCGGATGATGAATTGCAAAAGTTAAATGCTCAACACGAAGTCGAATTTAGGTATTCCAATTCCCGCTTGGGTACGATTTCGTCCATTGATGTAAGCAATCCGCTTGCCACGCTCTGCTTTTTTGAAGATTTCCAAACGATTATCCTACTCGATCGCACCTTGAATCCCCTAACCGAGATTCACTTGGCGGATTGGGGTTTCCATGATGTGACAGCGGTCTGTAGTTCGGGCAACAATCAAATCTGGATTTACGATGCTTCCGCCATGCAGTTTGTCCAAATCGCTAAAGACCGCACCACCCCATCGCGCACTTTTCCCACCAACCTACACTCCGATGCAAGCTTTGTTATCTCCAAAATGCTGGTAAACAAAGACAATCTTTACTGCCTTTCGGCAAAAGGAGATTTATACCAACTTTCTCTGATTGGAGAATCTTTGCAGCAAATATTAGGGGGCAAGCAACTCACGGATTTTCAATTTTCGGGCAACCGCCTGCTTGTTCTGACCCAACAGGGACAAATTTTTTATTATCGCAATCCGCTTGACCTGAAACGCTTATCCTATCCGCTTGCGCAAAAAAATAAATGGGGATTTTGGAATGGGGCGTTTTTGTGGGGGAACGGGCTGGAGTTGGTTTTGGTCAAGTAAGAAAATGCCTATCAGGCATTGCGCAAAAAAAATAACTACCTGACTCGACCGTTCTCAAACCCATTTAGGCAATTATCAAACCTTTGTATCATCATTTCCCCCTAATATTGCAACATTCAATCTCCTTCTCTTACACTATAGATTTTGACATTATGAAGAAATATTTACTTGTACTGATTTTTGCTACGATGTCTTTGGTTGGCTTTGCACAGACTTGTCCAGATGGATTAACTGCTAATAATCATATAATGCTGCTATATTGAAAATGATAACAACGACTTAAACTCGTTTCAACTACCAATCTAGCATTGGTCTGACTTGCCAATCCCATAACTAAATTTGTTAAGGATTTACTTCTTTCAATTTCTAGTTGTAATACATTAAACGCCGAAAGCAATTTGAACACCGAACATAAAATAACGAAGCAAGAAAGCCGAGAACAAACCACCAACGAAGCCAAAGACCAAAAGCTGACGGGATGAACGGCCGTTCATCCCGTCAGCGCCCAAAAGACCAAAGACAAAAAAAATGAAAAAAATGAAAAAAATAATCCTCCTTCTCCTACTAAGCCAAGCTCTCGTCGCCCAAACCAGTTGGTACGTAAGCCAAGAATCCGGTTCGGACAGCAACAACGGCAAAAGCCCAACCACCCCTTTTCAATCGGTCAACAAAGCCGTCAATAAACTCAACCCCGATGACACCCTATTTTTTATGGGGATATTCTCCAATGACAGCTACGACCCCAATTATACCTACAATGGCGACATCAATGACCCCCATATTTGGACGCAAGAAAACAGCATCCAAATCAGCCAATTAAACGGCACGCCCGGACACTACATCACGCTCAAAGCCTATGATGAGAATACGGTATTCAAGGGCGATGGTGCCAATATTTTGCGGGTGACGAATAGCTCCTATCTAGTCTTTGACGGGATAGAAATCGAAGGAGAAGTCAACCAGATCTCCTTGGCTACCGCCAAGGCCTTGCAATTTTTATACAAAAAAGACGGCACAGTTCATTATCGAGTTCCCCCCGGTACAACGGATGAGCAAGTGGCAAATATGACCTTCCCTAAGCTCAACAATATCAAAAGACCTTCCTACACCGATACACGGGGGCTTTACTTTACCGGTGTCAACCATCTGGACATCAAAAACATGGTGATTCACCACATGCCGGGGGGCGGATTACGAGTGGCAAACAGCAGTTATGTCAATATCATCGGCAATGAAGTCCATGATTGTTCTAGAAAATCTTATTCAGGGACTCACGGATTTGTGGTCACCAAGACCCAAAATTTTGATAATACCAACAACTACAAAATCAATATCATCGGCAATAAGGTACACCACAATTTCAACGAAATCTACTCTTGGGCACCATCCAAAACCTTCATCAATCCACATATTGACGAAGGCAAAGGCATCTCACTCCAAAGAAATGACCAAGACAATGGATGGACAAAAGGACGTATTTTGATTGCCAACAACCTAGCTTATTGGAATGGATTTAGTGGGATTCACAGCAATTCGGGTGAGCGGATAGACATCATCAACAACACCTGCTATTTTAACTCCTACACCCATACCACGAATGGCACTTCCGGCGGCGGCTCCAATATCGGCATCAGTGCATCAAAAAGTGACAATATTAAGATTTACAATAATATCTCAGTCATAGACTCCGATTTGGGTAAATATGCGATTTCGGTAGCCAATACCACTAATTTATTGGTCAATACTAATATGATTTTCGGGCATACCGGACAAGATCCGGATTTATCGGGGATTCAGGTCAACACCATGGAGAATGACCCATTATTTGTGGATCCGGCGGCTTTTGACTTTGCGTTGCAATCCGGCTCTCCGGCTATTGGGGCAGCCAATACCAATTTTGCCGTAGCTGATGACTATACGGGAGCGACACGGGACGACGAACCGGACTTAGGTGCACTTGAATATTTTGCTCCGGATGCGATTCTAGATGCGCTTGCGCAAAAACTAAAATGCTATCCCAATCCTTTTTCAGATGTCATTTATCTGACAGAACAATCATTTGCGAAAGCAGATATACACATAATTAGTATCTCAGGCCGTAATTTTGACGGGATGGTTCATTGGGCTTCCGCCAAACATAACGCCATTGATACCCATCTTTTGCCGAAAGGCATTTATATTTTGACGATTCAAAATCAATCGGCGTTGCTGGTTAAAGGTTGAGTGGGTAGTGGGGAATGGTGAGAAATGAGTAGTGAGTAGTGAGAGATGAGTGGTGAGAAATGAGTCATTTTTTGGGGCATCAATTTACTCATTCTTCGTAGTTTCACGAAAAGTTTTCTACATCAAAACCTGTCAACCTATATCATGAGACCACAGTATAGCGGCATAACGACGTAGCGGCATAACGGGAAGGCAGCCAAGAGAGCGTACTCCTTGAACGCCGAAGGCAGCCACCACTCATCCAGACTCCTACCCCAAATAGGGTAATTTCTATTTTTTTTATATCTATTTCCCAATTTTAGTCCGGAAAGTCGTTGTAATATATATCAAGGCGATTAAACGCTCCCCCGTTTTTTGCGTCTATCCAAGGGACAGCCATTCCTACCATACTATTAAACCATCAACCGATTATGAAAAGACGAGACTTTTTGAGCATTCTCTCGGCTTCCCCCAAAGCCTCCAATTCCTTCCCTGATAACCCACCTAGTTCCAAGGGGCTGAGCCCTTACACCGGCGCTTGGGGTTTTGAAGAAGCTTCCCACATCCTTCGACGCACCATGTTTGGGCCTACGCTGGCACAAATGCAGCAAGTTGCGAACATGGATTTAGAGACGACAGTGGCGATGCTCGTGGCAGACTCGCCGTTGCCGTCCCCGCCACTGAATGCAGACTTTCCCGATGATGTCAGCACGCCTATCGGAGAGTCTTGGGTGGGCAAACCACTGAACGCAACGAATACGAACGAACATAAACAAAGTCGGAGAAAATCACTTTTGGCATGGAATCACGAAGTCCTGACCTTGGAAGGTATCAGCTTGCGCGAAAAAATGACACTTTTTTGGCATAATCACTTTGCAACAGAGTCCGTGGTAGTTCCCGAAGCTGTCTATCAACACGTGACGCTTTTGCGAAAGCATGCCTTAGGCAATTTCCGGCAGCTAACCAAAGACATAACCATTGATGCCCACATGTTGCGCTACCTAAATGGAGACGAAAATGTCAAGGCCGAACCCAATGAAAATTATGCCCGGGAATTGCTAGAATTATTTACCGTATCCAAAGGACCGCTCATCGCCCCGGGAGACTACACCAACTACACCGAGCAAGATGTCATCCAAGGAGCCAAAATCCTAACCGGCTGGAAAGTAAGGGGCACTAATTCTACAGATGCCGCCCAGCCTTTAGAAGTATTTTTCAGACCCAACAAGCATTCTACCGGCTCCAAGACCTTATCTGCCCATTTTGACCATGCCGTCATCACCGAAAATGGTGAAAATGAATATAAAGATTTTATCGATATTATTTTCTCGAAAGAGAGTGTGGCTCACTTCATTGTAACCAAAATCTATCGCTTTTTTGTCTATTACGACATCACACCTACCATAGAATCCAACATCATCCAGCCACTGACCCAATTGCTCATTGACAGCGATTACGAAGTCAAACCGGTCTTGGAAAAACTTTTTAAAAGTGAGCATTTCTTTGATGCTCCAACTCGCGGTTGTTTAATCAAACATCCCATTGATTATCTTCAATCCCTTTTCAAGCAGCTCAATTGGCCACAGCCTGATGACTTGGCCGACCGATATACACTCCATAAAAAATTATCGAATTTTCAGATTTCTTTGGGGATGAGATACTTCTCGCCCCCCTCTGTAGCCGGTTGGAAAGCCTATTATCAAGCCCCGACCTACCACCGAATTTGGGTCAATCCGGTCACCTATCAAAAAAGAAACGCCATCAAAAATATTTTTGTCGGAAACGGCATCAAAATTGGACAAAAAAGATACAAATTAGACTTGGTGGGTGTGGTACAACTTACTTCTAACCCTAGTTCGCCAACAGTAGTCGTGGACGAATTAACTAAATTACTCCTACCCCTTCCTACCAATAGCAGCTTAAAAGCTTATCTCAAAACAGTTTTACTACCCGGCTTACCGGACTTTGAATGGACAACTGAATACAACAACCATATTGCAGACCCAACAGATGAAAACATAAAAATGAGCCTGGAAAGTAAGATTAGAAACTTGCTCAAAGCCATTTTGGAACTACCCGAATTTCAGTTGAGCTAAGAACTTGAGCCTGTAACAATAGATCCTATTGCGACGTCTTACCCTTTAAACCATTGAAAATCAATTAAAAATGACCTTATGATTGCCACTAAACGCCGTAAGCCCGAAGTCCTAAAAACATTTCGGAAAGAAAATTCTACCAGCAAACTGTCCCGAAGAGATTTATTTCGGAGTGTGATTCCCCGCTATCGAAGCACACCGACCCAATACGACTTTATGGGACCCAGCGACAAGGGCATCATGCCTTATACCGGGCCTTGGACTTTTCAAGAAGCAGGGCATTTGCTACGACGGGCGACTTTTGGCCCCACGTATGATTTGATAAAAAATGCAGTTACCAACGGTATGGATGCCACCATCACTGCATTAATGGCTACTCCTAACCCACCGGGCGTACCGGTC
>JALVCY010000064.1 GCA_027009605.1 Saprospiraceae bacterium | reverse complement strand
GTTGGTCAATTTTGTGTCGCACTCGGTGGTGATTGGGTTTACGGCGGGGGCAGGTATTTTGATAGCGTTTAAGCAATTGAAGCATGTCTTTGGGATACACGTTCCGCAAGGGACACCGTTGATAGGCATCGTCAAATATATTGCGACGCATATTTCGGAAGCCAATTGGTATGTGTTTGCGGTGGCGATGGGTACGTTGGTCTCTGCGCTGTTGATACGGTTGGTTTTGCCGAAGTTTTACATGTTATTGGCGATGATTATCGGTAGCTTGATTGCTATTTTTATTGGGGCGGAAGCACATGGGATTGAGACGGTCGGTGAGATAAAACGGGCCTTACCACCATTTGAAGTCCCTAATATTACTTGGGAGAACTTGCGTAAATTAGCCCCAAGTGCCTTAGCTATTGCCATTTTGGGTTTGGTGGAAGCGGTGGCGATTGCACGAGCCATTGCCTTACGAACCCGTCAGACGATTGATAGTAATCAAGAATTTATCGGGCAAGGCTTGGCCAATTTGGTAGTGAGTTTCTTTAATGGCTATGTGGGCTCCGGTTCGTTCACCCGTTCCGGAGTGAATCAGCAGGCGGGAGCGAAAACGCCGATGGCGGCGGTTTTTGCGGCCACTTTTTTGGTCATTGTCTTGGTCTTTTTCAAGTCTTATGCGGCGTATTTGCCGAAGCCGGCGATGGGTGGGATTATCTTATTGGTGGGATACAATCTGATTGATTTTCACCATATCAAACAGGTGATACGGAGTAGTAAGCGGGAATTGATTGTTTTGGCGGTCACGGCGTTGGGGACGATGTTTATTCCTAGGTTGGAATATGCTATTTTGTTGGGTGTATTGACATCTTTTATCTTTTATTTGGAGCGGACATCGAGCCCGCACATTGCGACGATGGTGGTGGCTCCGGAAGGCAATTTTATCAATATTGAGCGGGATAAGCATTTGCAGGAGTGTCCGCAATTAAAGGTGATACGGATAGATGGTTCCTTGTATTATGGCTCCGTGGAGTCCGTGGCGGAGTATTTTGCGGAATTAGGCGAGACGGATTACAAGCATGTACTTGTCATTGCAAGGGGTATTAATTTTATTGATTTAGCGGCAGCAGAATGGTTGAGCTATGAAGCCGAAAAATGGAAAGAAAAGGGTGGGGGCTTGTACTTTGCCAATCTCAAGATGGTCGCCCAAGATGTCTTGCGAAAAGGCGGTTTTTATGAAAAAATAGGTCCGGAAAACTTTTTTACAGATAAACGGCAAGCAGTGGCGACGATTTATTCCAAATTGGATAAGGATATTTGCGCAAGCTGCGATGTGCGGGTGTTTCGGGAGTGTAAAAGGTAATTCGTGCAGAGTTTCTTTTCCTAAGGCACTCTGAATGATAAAAAATTGCTAGCTTTGTGCTTTTAAAAGTTTATAAACCACTTATTATGCAAAATCTTGGATTTTCTTTCCTTTTCTTTTTCTTCGCTACATTTACTATGCATGCTCAATCAGTTTTTCCTGAATTGAAAAATGATATAGATTTATCTTCTGTTGTTGTTGAAGGCAAAATAGTGAAGCAATCATGTTTTTATGACGAAGCTTCGCATGATATTTATACCACAAATTATCTGGTCTTTAGGAAAGTGTTTAAAGGTGATATAGATGTGGACACTTTAAAGTTTTTAACCTTAGGTGGAGTTGTCGGGGAAACTACAGAGACCGTATCGCATGCCATTCACTTAAATTTTGGGGATGAAGGAGTTTTTTTGTTGCGAGACTCAAAGGATATAGAAGGCGAATTGGAGATATTAGATTATTTGGCACAGGTAAAGGATAAGGAAGCATACCTTTTTGGCAGGAATCAAGCCTTTATAAGCTGGAATTTGGTGATAACAGAAATAGGCAAAATATGTCATACCGATGTAGCATCTTTACTAAATGATGACAACGAAACTTCTGGTTTGGTTACCGGTGTATTGCTTGATACTTGTATTATTACTTCAGTGGTTGTTGATCCGGAACAAGTATCAGTAGGTACCGGACAAACAATAACCATCACGGGCAGTGGTTTTGGGGATATACCTGATTCATCCTATATTGTGGCACCCAATGCAGAAAACGGGGGGTATTCGACCATTTCGTTAGCCGGAGATTCCCATAATTTTAAGGATGGAACGAGTTGGACAAATAATAGTATCGTGATGGAAGTGGAAGGTGAAGTCCATCCACAGTATAATGTTGTTTTCTCAACTATTGGGAGTGGGAAATTTACCATAAAACCTCCATCAACAGTTAGTGAGCCCTGTCATTTTTATGTCGAAATAGACTATTCTTTAGCAGCAGTATATGCTTATGATGAGTTTCGGACGACAGGGTTGGTTAGACGAAAGAGTAAAGTGCCTGATGGGAAAAGGCATTGGAATATTTTGACCCCATTACCACAAGAACTGCTAGACCAAGGAATTAGCTTTGAAGATATAGAAGCCGTTGCTACCGATGTTTATTGTGAATGGGAGATGGCTACCGGGGTGGACTATGTATATGATGGACCGACAACTACTAGAGACGGCAGTGACCGGATATTTACTATCTATTATAAATCGATTAGCCCAACTATTTTGATGGTAACAACGACTCAAACAGTTACAGCCTGTGGCTCTTACCCCAAATATTTTAGTGGCTATAAAACCAACGCAGATATTGCAGTCAATCATTTGCTGAAATGGTATGTTTCGACCGGTACTAATATTGGTTCAAATCAGTTTGATTTTTATTCGGCATTTGCGCATGAAGTGGGACATAGTTTGGGGCTGGGGCATTCGATGGATAGCAATCTTTACAATGGAAATAATGATTCTAGAATGATGTATTTTGCAACAGACAAGGGATTGTTAAAAAGAAATATTGATGCTGAATCGGCTGATGGGGTTAAGTGGCTTGTCGAAAAGACGCTGTGGTCTATGAATACTTCAGCAGAATGTTTTAATAGCACTGCTTTAGATTTTCAAACGGTGCCACTTAATACACCTTGCTTGACACCGGTGAATGAAATAAAGAAGACTTGTAATTTCTTGAAAGAAAACATTGTGCACCAAGGAGATTTGTTGAATGTTAATCTTAATTTTTCTTCAAACAGCCAAGTCATCTTGTACAATACGTTTGGACAAATTGTATTCCACTCTAAGGGAAATGGTCTGCTAGAAGTACCGACAGGAAACTTGCCTAAAGGAATTTATTATCTCCATACTTTTTGTCAGAAAACACCACAAATTGCAAAGGTGTTAATCTTGTGATTTAAGTTTCGGTACACCGAAGTAGCGGTTTAACGGTATAGCGGCTGGATGGTTAGAGAAGTTTTGTTCCCGATAGCTATGTAGTCCAATAACCACGGTCATTCCTAACTACCGAGCTTGCGCCGAAAAGTCGGATGTGGTGGTTTGTTCCGGACTCCACAAAATTCTGCTATTGCCCCAAATAATGCTTAAGCAATTTACTTTTGGAAGCGGAGCGAAGTTTGTTGATGGCCTTGTCTTTGATTTGGCGAACTCTTTCTCTGGTTAAGTCGAATTGTCGGCCAATATCTTCCAAAGACATGGGGTGTTCTAATCCGATTCCAAAATAATATTTGACGACTTCAGCCTGTCTGGGCGAAAGTGTGCTAAGTGATCGGTCAATTTCTTTTCTTAGGGAATCTACGTATTCGAGATGTCTATCGGTCTCCGGCGTTTTATTGTTTTCTAAGACATCCAAAAGGGAGTTGTCTTCGCCTTCGACGAAAGGCGCATCAACAGAGATGTGTCTGGCTGCTACGCCGAGAGTGGTTTCAACTTCTGTGGTAGAGATTTCAAGCGAATTGGCGAGCTCTTCGGCGGAAGGATCCCGCTCAAATTCTTGCTCTAATTCGCTGAAAGCACGATTGATTTTATTAAGAGAGCCCACTTTGTTGAGAGGGAGTCGCACGATTCGGCTTTGTTCGGCTAGAGCCTGTAGAATAGACTGTCGAATCCACCAAACGGCATAGGAGATGAATTTAAAACCCCGGGTTTCATCAAACCGTTGAGCGGCTTTGATAAGACCCAAATTGCCTTCATTAATTAGGTCACTGAGTGAGAGGCCTTGGTTTTGGTATTGTTTGGCCACAGAGACCACAAAGCGGAGATTGGCCTTGGTTAGCTGCTCCAAAGCCATTTGGTCTCCCTGCTTAATTTTTTTTGCCAAATCTACTTCTTCCTCCGGCGTCAACAAATCTACTTTACCTATTTCTTGGAGATATTTCTCTAAAGATTGACTCTCCCGATTGGTAATTGACTTGGTAATTTTTAACTGTCTCATGTACGGTGCTGTATTAAATTGGGTTTAGGCTATGACACGTTAGCCATAGCATGGGTTCGGTATTCGGTCAGCTGGAATTTTGGATATGCAATGAGAAGAACTGCAATTGTTTAGTGGGACAAAGTTAAGCGCATTTAGGGCAGTTGTCAAGCTAAATTGTTAATTATGTGTGAAAAACAGCCAAAATTTGTTATTTTCCAAGTTTTTTGGTACATTACGGCTTAGTAAATTAAGTTTCTTATAACCTGCTAGCAATCATAGAGTTATAGATTAGGGTAGGATATTAAGATTCGGATTTACTTTTGCTTGTTTGATGTGAATTGGATGTTAGAGAATTAATCCTTAGATAAAGGTCTCAAACGGCCAATTCGCCAAAATGCCACAAATATGAGTAAGCGTCTAAAAATAGACTTGGAATATATTTTTTCATCTTCCAAACCCATGTTGTTTCACTTTCTTACGGCTCCGGAAGGATTGAAAGCTTGGTACTGCCAAGAGGTCAGTGTCGAAGGTGATGTCTATCATTTTAGTTGGGAAGGAGAAAAGGAGTCTGCCGTTGTGTCCGGAGATAAATATAAGTATGTGATTGAGTATTTCTGGAAAGATCGTACGCCGGAAGAGAAAACCACTTTTGTAATCGAAAAGTCGCCCATAACAGGAGAGACGATTCTTAGAATAAGCGCTTTTTGTGATGATGATTTCTTGGATGAAGAGACCATCTATTGGGACAACGCTATCGAAGAGCTAAAACATGCTACGGGGGGATGATTTTGTTGGGAAGCTTGAAAAAGGGGGGGCGCTTGCTTGATGCTCGCTCGGTTGAGATGGGCAAACTGTCTTTTGGACTTCATCATTGAGCTTGCTCCGAAAAACCGGATTTTTGAAATGGTAGGGAAAGTTGCCAAATTTTATTACGGAAGCATGGATTCTGTTCAATTGTTGAGTTTAATCCGAAAAGTCGAGAGTAGTGGTTTGCTCTTGAGTCCACAAAATTTTATTTGGTTTCTTTTAAAACTTTCCAAAAGTTTAAAACTTTTGGAAAGTTATGTGTCGTAACCAAATAAAATTTTAGTCCGTGCTTCAATTTTTGACTATAGTGACTTTTCGGAGCGGACTCAGCGTTCAATCGTTCAACTGATTCTCATATCCAATTGA
>JALVCY010000063.1 GCA_027009605.1 Saprospiraceae bacterium | reverse complement strand
AACAAAGCCGTTGCCCTATGCGTCTCAACCAGCAAAGCGTCTCAACAACGAAGTCCGAATCCACGATAGTAATCGGGACAAGTCTCAACTTAGAGAGCCGAAGGCGAACGTCTCAACTTCTTCAACTAGCGAAGCGTCTCAACTCTCACAACTTCTTCAACCCAAACAAGCAGCCACCACCCCATCAGCAGTCAACCCAAATTCCGAGTACAACCGCTGAAAAGGAGCCGAAGCCCCAAAATGATCCAAACCAAGTATGTGACCATCCAAGCCCACATACTTGTACCACGAAAGACCGGCCCCCGCTTCTATCGCCACACGATTTTTAATTTTGGCAGGCAGCACCTTATTGCGGTAAGCCGCCGGTTGAGCATCAAAAACATCCGTCGAAGGCATTGAGACAATCCGGACTTTAACGCCTTTTTCGTTTAATTTCTTTTTCGCTTCCACGGCAATTTCTACTTCGGAGCCGGTCGCTATGATGAGGTGCGTAAAGCCCCGGTCTTGCATCAATACATAGCCCCCATATTGCGCATCGGCGGCCGATGCCATTTTCATTTTCTTTCTGTTGTAGTTTGGAAGACCTTGGCGGCTTAGAACCAGGCAGGTTGGTTTGTCCGTATTTTTCAAGGCGATTTTCCAAGCTTCGGCGGTTTCGTTGGCATCCATAGGCCGGACGACGGAAATATTGGGCATAGCCCGGAAGGAAGCCAATTGTGCAACCGGCTGGTGGGTCGGCCCATCTTCACCCAAACCAATGGAGTCATGAGTCAACACATAAATCACTTGCAATTTCATTAAAGCCGCCATACGCATCGCCGGACGCATATAGTCCGAAAACACGAAGAAAGTCCCACCATACGGGATAAATCCGCCATGTAGCGCCAACCCGTTCATGATGGCACCCATCCCATGTTCACGCACGCCGTAATGGATGTATCTGCCTTTGGGATTGTCCGGAGAGAAGGACGTTTCTCCTTTCGGGAAAGTTTTATTGCTCGGAGTCAAGTCCGCAGAACCACCCATTAAGGCCGGGATATTTGGAGCCAAATAATTGAGTACTTGCCCCGAAGAAGCCCTGGTTGCTACTCTTTTTTCTTCCGTAAAAGCCGGAATGTCAAAAGCCTTGGCCGGAATCGTTCCTTTTAGGATTTGCTTGAGTTCGCGACTTTCTTTGGGATATTTTTTGGCGTATTTAGCTAATTGTTCGTTCCATTTTTTGGTCAATTTGCTGCCGGCTGCTTGCGCTAATTTTTTGATACCGGCTACTTCTTTGGAGACGTAAAACTTCTTTTCGGGTGGCAGTCCTAAAGCTGCTTTGGTCAATTGAATTTCTTCTTCCGGAAACGGTTCTCCATGGGCCTTGGCCGTACCCGCCCGGTTGGGGCTGCCAAAACCGATTTGGGTGTCACAGATGATGATGGAAGGTTTGGTCTTTTCTTTTTTGGCTTGCACAATGGCGCGGTCAATACTTGCGTAATCATGCCCGTCAATGTGTAATACCTGCCAGTCGTAGGCTTCAAATCGTTTCTTGACATCGTCTGTGTAAGATAGGCTGGTAGGGCCGTCAATAGTAATCTTATTATTGTCATAAAACAAAATCAGCTTACCCAATTGATGGGTACCGGCAAAGGCGCAGACTTCATGCGAAAGCCCTTCTTCCAAATCTCCATCACCGGCCATTACGTAGGTATAATGATGGATAATCTGATGCCCCCGTTTATTGTATCTGGCGGCCAACGATTTTTCCGCAAGGGCCATCCCTACCGCATTCCCTAAGCCTTGGCCCAAGGGGCCGGTTGTGGTCTCTATCCCTTTGTCATGCACTTCCGGATGGCCGGGAGTCTTACTTCCCCATTGCCGAAAATGCTTTAATTCTTTTAGCGAAAGCGGATATCCATACAGGTGTAACAAGCTGTAAATCAACATACTACCATGTCCACCCGACAAAACAAATCGATCCCGGTTAAACCAATTGGCATTCTTGGGGTTGTGATTTAGGTGAGCCGACCAAAGCACCGTGCCCACGTCAGCCATCCCCAAAGGCAAACCCGGATGACCGGAATGAGCCGCCCCAATACCATCCATCGCCAAACCGCGAATCGTATTAGCAATATCTTGAAGGCTAACCTTTGAGCCTTTGTGGTTGATTTTATTTTTGGACATGTCTGTGGTGTTTTTTAATCCGGAATTTCTAAACAAAGCACGAAATTACAGTTATTTTTTCTTTTTACCGGTTTTAAAGCCGATACGTTTCCTTTTTTTTGCTTTTTGCTCGTCTTGGTCTTTTTCGAGGAGATAGTTCAGAGCTTGGTTGATGTCTTCAAATTGGAGATTCATTTCTTTCTCCAAAAATTCTATTTTGGCTTTCAGTCCTTTGTAATCGGAAATATTTTGTCGCAAGACCACAAAGGCTCGCATAATGGCAATATTTACTTCTATCGCCCGGTCGCTATGCATCACGCTTGACAACATCGCCACGCCTTGCTCGGTAAAGGCATAAGGAGTTGCCGGACTAAACCGGGCATTGGCCGGCAGGTTATCACTATTTGTGATAAGCTCCTTCCACTCCGTTTTGGTCAGTTGGAACATAAAATCTTCCGGGAATCGCCGGATATTGCGTCGCACGCCCTGTTTAAGCACTCTGTTTTCGACCTGATAAAGGGTGGCTAAATCGAAATCCAGCATCACACGCATGCCCCGAATCTCATAGATTTTGTTTTGAATGACTTGTAGCTCCATAGTAAATGCCCCGGATGTTTGTAGCGATATAACGGGAAGAAAAGGCTTCGGTTCATTAAAAACTCGCCTAAAAGACCATATTTGACCGGTTCTTTCATCTAACCAAAGTGGACTTTCGTCAAACCCACGCCACTCCAGCATGGACAGTCCGTTTTTACCCGTTCTGCGGTAGGATATTTGTTGCTTAAAGACTGTCGCTCCACCAACTTCGGTTGGTTGGGGGACGGAAAACTGCCTTTTGGTGGTTTCCTTCACTTTCTAAAAAGAAGGCTTATGAGCAAATTTTTTATCCTCTTTCTAGGTTGCATCCTGCTGAATGCTTCTCTTTTTGCGCAAGCGAATAAGAAAAAGCATTTTGTGAGACAATCCGGACAGGTTTCGGTTTCTTACAATTGGTATGATGCCCAACCGGTAAATTATCCCAATTTCCGACCGCGATATGAATCCAATATTTTAGCGTTGAATGCCAATTACTCCATCCAAGTGGGGAAGTACTTTTCGCTGCCTTTCGGAATTCATATAAGCAATCGCAAGAAAACTTATAATCTGCCGGAGCTACCACAAGAGAGTATCGTCTCCTATGTGCAAAATCCACGAAATAATGTCCATATCGACCCGACTTATCGTTGGGTCAAATTGCATTTGGGCTCACATACGCCGCAATATTCTACGCTGACGGCCGGAGATTTGCAGATTTTTGGGGCAGGCATTGAGTTGACACCGGGTAAGTTTATCCTTTCGGCAAATTACGGGAAGTCCCAAATTGCCATCGAACCGGATCCCGTCTATAATATCCAAGGGGCTTATCGGCGAGATTTGATGGGCGCTCGAATTGGTTTTGGGAATGTCAATGGCTCTAAGTTTACCTTGAATTTTGTCAAAGTAAAAGATGATGCGTCCTCCGTAATCAATCATCCCATTGGCATTGAGCCGATGGAAGGTGTGACCGTATCCCCTTTGATTGAGTTCAAATTGGGTAAAAAAATTAAAATTAAAACGGAGACGGCCGCTTCTATTTTTACTCAAAACACGTCGGTCGATACTAGTATTTTCGATGAGCCGATGATTGCGGAATTATCCAGGTTTGTGACCATCAATGCTTGGACTCGTGCGGATGTCGCCCATCAAAGTAGGATTGACTATCGTGTAAAGCATTTTAGTATTGGTGGAGAGTTGAAATATGTCGGACCGGGCTATACACCTGCCGGCTACTATGCGATGGAAACGGATTACTTGGATTACCGGCTGAATACGACAGCTCAACTGCTGGAAGAAAAAATTGATTTTCGCGGCACCATCGGAATTCGTAATAATAATGTCCAAAAAACAGTCATCCAAACGACGCAAAGAATTATTGGCTCAACTTCCGTCAATGTCAAATTCTCTAAAGCTTTTTCCGTAAGGGCTTCCTATTCTAATTTTGGGATGAATAATAATTCGGCGGATTATTATCAGCGAGTGGAATATGTTAATAATTCTATTTCGGTTAGACCCAGTCTAAAAATTAAAAGAAAAAACATCCGGCACCAAATTTCTGCCGGTTGGAAAAAAGGATTGTACCGGCAGTACGATGTAAAGATTTTGGACTTTACCAAACGTTCGACGCAAAGCTTTAATGCAGCCTATCGCGCCACCTTAAAACCGATTCCTTTGCAATTCGGATTTACGGGATTATACATTGATAATCAGTCCACTATCTCTAGTTTTAACATGATGAATATCGGGATGAATGTCGGCTACAAGTTGCTTGATAAAAAACTAAAACCCGGCCTGTCGGTCACCTATTCCAAGATACAACGAACCGGATATACGCCCAATAATCGAATCAATACCAAGCTAAAATTGAAATATAAAATCAATAAAAAGCTAAATATTAAAATGGCGTACTCCCTGAATTGGAATCGCTATGGAAGTTACCGCCCGAATGCAGAACTTACCGAGAATAAATTTCAAACAACCATTTCACAAAAATTTTAAGACATGATGCAGAAAGGAATTAGACAACTTTTTGGGATACTATTATTTACCTGCCTTTCGGCCAATATTTTTGCGCAAGCATCTGTAAGCCTGGATGTGGACAATCATCCAACACCACAATTAGCACTTTGGGCCGACCGGACAGAAATAGCCACGTTAACCGTTGAAAATACGGATCCGGAACTCGAAAATACCGACTACATCATCAAAACTAAAATGTTTTTGGATGATCATTTAGTGCTAGAAACCAATAATGACGTAGTCGTTCAAACTTTTGAAATAGGCACGCAAACTTTTATGGCGGATGAAATCATTCCCTATTCTGCATTGGTTTTTCATGATAATAATTTTCAGCAGCATCTCATGCAAACGGGTATGCTGCCGCCCGGCAATTATTATTTTTGTGTGACCTTACTCAACCTAGCCGGAACAATCGTCTCCGATCCTGGGCCTATTTGCGAACCCATGACTATTACGGAATATGATATGCCCCAACTATTATCTCCTTCTATTCAGAATAATGAGAATAAACTGGTTGAATCGGACTTGGTTCCCGACATCACTTTTTCGTGGACACCATTATCTCCGGACCCACCGGTAGAAGATGGTGTCAAATACATCATTGCCGTAATGGAAATCTATGACTATCAAACTCCGGGACAAGCCTTTCATGTCAACTATCCGATTTTTGAAGAAGAAGTCATGGGAACAGAATTTGTGTGGCCTACCGACTTGGATGCACCGACGGATTCTACCGGCTACGTGTGGAGTGTAAAACCCATTTCCAATGATGAAAATACCTATCACTTTGGCAATAATGGATTTGTGAATCCCGCCACTTTTTCAATTAAACCAAATGAAGATATTGAGCTGGACGCTTGTGCTTGTACGAATGGAGAAGCACTTCCTGAATTAACGATTACACAACCGGAGCCGATGCTTAATCCAAGAAAACTAGAATTAAATGGTGTGTTGGATTTAGTGACGGCGTTATTTGATTGTAATGATAATATCAGCGATGCTTCCCACACCATGACCACAACGATTAGTTGGGATACCATTCATGACGCAGAATCTATTATTAATAATGGCCCATTCATTCATCAGTACAGCGAGACACACGGAATTCCCGAAGAAATTTGTGTCCACATCAATGTCATGCCTAAGCCGGGATACAACGGTGGGCAGTGTGACAAGGTATTTTGTGTGGATGTGCCCCAGTCTATTCAAGACTTAAACGTGGCCAATACCGCTACCGGTGAAGTCTCTAGTAATGATACAATTTATGCAGGGCAGGACGGAGAATTTGCGGTCGCATTGAGTGAATTGACCGGTACTTCCAGCAGTTACAGCGGAGAAGGTACCGTCTATGTTGACTGGTTAAATGCGCCCATAAACGTTGAGTTTCAAGGGATTACGATAGATACCGACAAGCATTTACTCACCGGAGTTATTAAGGCTAGGCGTTATGAAGACGGAGTGCCCCAGTTTCCGGCAGACATGGTAGTAGATGCGGCCAACACAGGCAATTGGACTAATAACTTGGTAGATACGTTGGTGCAATGGATGGATGCGCAAGGCACGATTGTGATTGATAAAAACGGGCCGGCTTTTGTGGCCGATCCAATAAGCGTCCCCTTTGGTTTGAAGTTTCAGTCTGATGATACTTTGGCGATTACGGAGTTTATTTTTGAACCCAACAAGTCTGAATTTACGGCGATTGCTCGAAAAAAATTAGAAGGCGATTGGGCGCAAGACCAGACCGTTGGATTTAAGGCAAAGAATATTCATTTTCATCCGACACAGATTGTGACACCGATGGAGCGTCTGGAGTTGATAGAAGATATTACCGTGGGTAATTTGAATGGAGAAATTAATTTTACTTTTAAGAAACCCACCAATCCGACCACCGGAGGCTGCTATATCCAATGGAATGAGAATGGATTTGATCACTTTGGGATTGAAGTCGATGCCAACTTTACGCGGGACTGGGTGATTCCGACACCGGATCCGGATACGACGAAGCGTGTAAGCGCCAATTTTGTAGGAGTGGCATCGGCTTGGGATGATATAATTTTGACCGGGAATCTACCACAATGTGAGTTTGTGGACAGTGATAGTATGACATTGGCTGTCTCAAATATTGTGATGGATTTGTCCGATTTGCAGAATCCTGCGGGCATTGTTTTTCCGGAAAATTATCCGCAAGGAGCAGAGACCAGTAACTTATTTCATGGCTTCTTTGTTCAATCTTCCACGTTGACGTTGCCCAAAAGGTGGGAGACTCATAGTGGTGGGCCACCGGCTATTACTGTTCAAAATCTAATCATCAATCACACCGGAGTTACCTTTTATGCGGAGGCTACGAATGTGAAGCAATTTCCCGAAGCATCTGTGGCAGATTTGGGCGTAAGCATCGACACAGTCTATATTGACATGGTGACCAATACGATTACGGAAGCCGGAGTGATAGGACAAATTGGCTTGCCGATTGCGGATGGAGATTCGATGCAGAACCCACTAGAATACCTAGCCATTTTTAATAATTCCCAAGACCCTACGGAGCAGACTAATTTTGAATTAACGATAGAACCCACCGGCCCCATTTATGCCAATACCTTAAAAGGAGAACTGACGTTGGAGCCGACATCGCATATCATCGCTTATGTTGACAAAAACAAAAGAACCTTCGAGTCTAATTTGACCGGAGACCTGCTTTGGGATGACAAGCAAATTGGGCCTGTTAAGCATATTAATTTTGATATTGGTTTTGAGAATATCACTTTTAATTATAATTCTTCATTGGCCGATGGCAATAAGATGTTGTTTGAGCCGGGGCATTGGACTTTTGCCAGCCCTCAAAAATTTGTAGCCGATTTTCCGGTATCTATTGAGCGGATATACTTTACCCCGATGAATGTGGCATCCAATCAATATCTGCATGGTAATTTGAATATGGATTTGGTTTTCAATCTGACGCAAGACATTGGCGGACGCTCGACGATGGGGGTAGAATTTGCGGTAGATAAGAATACGAGTACGGCCAGTGCCTCCAAGTTTAAGCCCCAATACAAGGGCATAAATATCTCCACCATTGACGTATATGCGCATCTGGCGGCGGTATCTATTGATGGTTCGATTGCCTTTCGGAATGATGACCCCGTATGGGGAAATGGCTTTAAAGGTAGTTTAGATGCCAGTTTTCGGTCGCCGTCCATTGCTATCAGTGCCTTGGGTGAATTTGGGAAAACCAACTATCAGCATTACCAAAAATATCGCTATTGGAGAGTGGAAGCAACCGCTATGTTTCAGCCGGGAATCCCCTTCTTACCGGGTGTAGCCTTTTATGGATTTGGTGGGGGGGCTTATAAAAATATGGAAGCCAGTATTGCCGGCACAAGTTACACATTTACACCGCATTATGGCAACTGGGGCTTCCGCGTCAAAGGCGTAATAGGTACCACTCCGTCGCCTAAGGCATTCAATGCAGATGTAGGTCTGATGGGGCAATTTTCGAGTAGTGGTGGACTTGTTAATGTTGGATTTACAGGAGACTTTTTCGTAGGCGGTCCGCTTACGCCGGCAAACAAAAGAAATAAAGCCCAAATCAAAGGAAGCGTGATTGCAGATTACAACTTCCCGGACAAACACTTTTACATGTACGCCAATGTGGGCATCAACAAACCGCCTGTTATTGTGGCGAATAACCAAACTTTTGTACTGGATATTCAAGGCAAAACGAATGATTGGTATGTCAAATTTGGAGAGCCCGCTCAAACGAATGATGTCTCTGTATTTGGCATCAATCTATACAGTTATTTGATGTGTGGAAATGCCATTGATGCACCGGTGGGTGGATTTACACAGCGCTTTAAAGACAATTATAGCGATGTGTTTGGTTATTCTCCGGGTATTCCGGATGGAACCGGTGTTGACGACAATTCCGCTACGGGAAAAGGCTTTGCCCTAGGCATCGGCATGGATGTTGACAAGTCCGTAAATAAAAATATTACCGGCAATTACTACATTGATTTGGGGATTGCAGCCGGTGCGGAAGTCGATTTGAGCATGATGGAATACACCGGACAAAATTGCGCCAACCCATCTCAAAGAGTCGGTCTAAACGGCTATCGGGCACGGGGCAGTATTGGTTTTTACGCTTCAGCCGGCGCACAAGTCCAGAAGAAAAATGGCAGCGGAAATGTTGTGAATACTTGGAATATTGCCCAAGTCAAAGCCGGTGGATGGCTCGATGGGCGCTTCCCAAGACCTACTTACGTGACCGGTGCAGTAGATGGAGATGTGAAGATTGGGCACTATACAACTAAGATTCATCTCTTAGGAGATTGTAAAAAATGTGGTGGTGCCTACCACGTAGAGCACTCGCTTCAGCGGGTTAAGTGCGTTCACTACCAAGACCACTATTTACTCAACCATGATTTTCATGCTTCCTTTGAATGGGGAGACAATTGTGGAGCCGGTGATAACCAAGCACCCGTCACATCCGGCTCAACGTACGATGAAGGAGATGCTGCCGCAGATCAGCAGCAAAAATTGATTCAATATGTGCATCCCTTGACTCAATCACATTTTCCGCTGGATATGCCGATTGCAGTGAAGTATGGCTTACCGGTTAATGAATCTTTTGATGTGTCTGAACAACAAGCAGACGGAAGTATTTTGAACCGAACCTTTAAGTTGGAGGCAACGGTCTCCATGACCGAGTCAACCTATGACGGAGTCGGTACCACGATTTTAGTTAAAAAGGATAAAAATAATCTAGGCGAGCATCTTTATACCAAGTCAATTCCGGTGAGCCTAACGATGTCCTCTATTAACTTACCACCTATTGGCCATTCCGGTGCGAATTCATCCGGCACGACTTCTAGCACGGGGTTAGCTAGTAAAGGATCCGGCCAAAGTTCTACCAATAATACGAACAGTAGTGGCAGCCACCACGGGGGCGCAACAATCATCGTCCCGCCGGTCACCATGACCATGCCGCCAATAACCAATATGAATACCACTCCGCCCCCTCCACCGGCACCCGTTGTGAATAACTTGGAAAGCAACAGAATTTACAGAATAACCATCACCGCAACGCTAAAGGAATACAAAAACAATCAATGGCAACCGGCTCTAAAACGGGATGGAACACCTGTAAATCAAACAGTTATAAAAACTTTTTTCACCGGGCCGGTGCCCATGACAGCCCCGGCCGCAAACGCCACAAATTAAAATCTAAGACATGAAAAATTACATTTTAATTCTATCCATACTTTTCTTCTCGTCGGCATCATTTGCGCAAGCCGAGAAGATTAAAGCTCAAATCAATATCCTAGGTCGCTACCAACAAGGCAAGGTTCAATTACGCTTCTTACCGGACAAGAAAAAAGTGTTTTATGTCGGCCTGAAAAACGGGTTCGTTATCCAGCGTGCACTTTTGGAAGGACACCCTGAAGATATTAGCGAATTGGATTTTAAGACAATAGGAAAAACACGTGCCTATACGCCCGAGCAATGGCGACAGGCCATCCGGAATGCCAAGGGAGAAACCAAAGATTTATTAGAGTTGGCCAAGGATTTTTATGACCAGATGGATGATAAGAAAGGCACGTCATTTTCTTTGGACGAGGGCATCAAAGAGCTCAAAGAAGCCAAGAGTAAGGAAGACTTTGAGTATATGATTTTTGCGATGAGTGCGTTGAAAGATGCAGCGGTTGCCAAGGCCATCGGGATTAGTTTTGAAGACCCAAATGTCATTTCCCAAAAAGTATATCTTTACCGGATAGCGCTTGCGCAAAATAATACCGAATACCAAGTGGAATCTGACATTTTCTCTATTCAAGCGGTTGAAGAGCCTTTTGAAGAGCGACTTATTACCATCAAAGAAGGCGAACGAAAGTTGAGTTTTCAATGGGAAGAAAAAGACATCGTAAGCGGAGTCATTGCCGAAAGAAAAGACCCACAAACGCATCAATGGATTACACTCAATGAAACGCCTATTTATAATTTAGGAGATGGATTTGTGAATACTTTTCAGGATACTAATTTGGTCAATTATCAAGTCTATGAATACCGGTTTTATGGTTTTACCCCTTTCGGGGAAAAGGTAAAATTCGGAGAAGCGAAAGGCATGCCTAGAGACTTGACTCCGCCCCAAGCTCCCATTTTTGTTAAAGCAAAACATGCAAAACAAAAGGAAGTCCATTTGGAGTGGAAACTGCTCAAGCCCATGGAAGGCGACTTCAAGGGCTTTGTAATCGGACGCAGTCCAACCAATAAGGGCAATTTTGAAATCATCTCCAATGGCGTTTTGCCGAAAGGCAGCCGCAGCTTTGTGGACACGACTTTTGTCACGCACCATCCTAATTATTACGTGGTGCAAGCTGTGGATACCGCCGGAAATTATAGCAGCACACCTCCTTATTTTGTGACCTTGATTGATTCCGTACCACCGGCTAAGCCGAAATTTGTATCCGGCAAAATTGATTCCAACGGAGTCGTTACGGTGACGATTGAACTCAACAAGGAAGAAGATTTGATGGGCTACCGGCTCTTCAGAGCGAACGGATCGGAACATGAGTTTTCTGTCATCCGGGAAGGATTTGACCCTACGGATTCTATCATTCGTCCTGTACAGTTGGTGTTTTATGATACGGTCACTTTAAACTCTCTGACCCCGTACATTTATTATCGCACCAAGGCGTTGGATTATAATTTTAACCAATCGGTCTTTTCTGATATTTTGAAAGTGAAGCGTCCGGATACCATTGCGCCGGTCACACCTGTTTTCAAAAAGGTGTTGGTTGGGACGGATCAAGTGGAATTGCACTTTGCCCCTAGTTCCAGCCGGGATGTGGTCAGCCATTTTTTGTATCGTCGAACAGACAACAATCAGCCTTGGCGCATCTTGGCCAATATTCCGAAAGGCAGCAAAAAATACATCGACAAAAAGGTCAAACAAAAGGTCAAATACTACTACAGCTTACGGGCAAAAGATGATAGTGATTTATACTCGGATTATGCCTTTCCGGTAGCAGCACGCCCGTATGACAATGGAGTGCGCCCTGTTGTTAATAACTTGAAAATCAATAAACTAGAGCAAGAATTTCAATTGACTTGGACTTATCCGTCAAAGTATAAAGATGCCGTATTCATCATCTACAAGAAGGATGAAAAAGGGCGTTTGCGCCGGTTGATGAGCACTAAAAACAAGCAGGCCAAAATCAAGAAAAACCTAGCCGGTAGTTCTTTTGCTGTGAAGGTATTTACACATGACGGCGGTGAATCTAAAGTCAGTCCTGTGGTGGTTTTTAAGGGCAGTTAGGCTTTGTGAACTTTCCAAAAGTTTTAAACTTTTGGAAAGTTGTCCATACCGCCGACGAAGTCCAACAAAACCTACAAAAATACGTAAGATAGCCGTAGTTCATAGGCACTAGACCAATGACTATTTTTTGAACAAGAAATCAACCATGTCTATAATTCGCCTACTTGCGTTGCTGCTTTGCTTTTCGTCTGTGGTGAATGCCCAAAAAATACGGCATTACACCATGGACAACGGCTTGCCGAGCAATCATGTCTATAAAATTGCGCAAGACTATCGGGGGTTTATTTGGATTCTGACAGACCATGGGATGGCCAGATATGACGGCGAAGAATTCAAGATATTTACTACCCAAGACGGGCTTCCCATGAATGACATTTGGGATTTTCGTTTTACGCCTGATGGCAAAGTATGGTTTTTGACACGTGCTGCCAAGTTGGGCTATATATTGGACAATGAAGTGGTTGCTTTTGGTCGCCAAGACACTACGGAAATCCTTTATCCCAGTATCATCTTGCAA
The DNA here is from genome assembly GCA_027009605.1 of Saprospiraceae bacterium. Taxonomy (GTDB): domain Bacteria; phylum Bacteroidota; class Bacteroidia; order Chitinophagales; family Saprospiraceae; genus HyVt-613. The sequence continues at coordinate 4,683 of JALVCY010000063.1, read as the reverse complement.
GCAGGCAATGAGATAGCCTTTGTTACAGGCAATGAATATTATGAAGTATCCGGCTCCCTTACGGGAAAAGAAAATCTCCGTTGGGTGCAGAATCCGGTGAAAGCAAAAAAATGGATACAAAGCAGTAAACGGCTATTAAAGGCACTGAGCAAAGAAACCGGTGCCTATTATTTGGGGCGAATAAATGATAGCTTGTCTATTTGTTTAGGTCAAAATAGCTACATCATCTTAAATCAAAATAGCGGGCAAGTCATCAAGCATCGCTATGACGAATTTGACCCGGGGCTTTCACAAACAAAATACGCTCGCTTTTTTGTACAGAATGGCACCATCCAAATCTGTGGAATGGGCTTTAACGCTATCTTAAATAGTGCCGGCAATTTGACAAACATCACAAAACTCCCTAATAATTACCATGCTCACAACAGTACGGTTGACCGGGACGGCAATCTATGGATGGCCACCTTGTCCAATGGTGTTTATTTTATGGATGCGGCGGCAAGGCAGAGCAACTATCCCATGATGGGTCACAAAGTAAGCCGCCTTAAAAAAATCAATCAGACCATTATTGCCTCTGTTTTTAACAAAGGTTTTTATGAATACCTACCCCAAAATGGAAGTTTTCAGCTATTGATAAAGGACACAGCATCCATCTACACGGCCATTCCGATAGGCTCAACAACCTATTATCTAACCGACTTAAATTACTTCAAACAACAAGGGAAACAACAAAAAAAATACCCTAGGGATTTGGAAAAGCTAGCCATTTTTGACTTGCTAATGTTTCAGGACACGTTGTTTGGCATTAGCTCGACCGGCATAATTGCTTTGGATTCGGCTAATTTTGAATATGGAAAAAGTACTGCATCCATTGGACTTAGTGATTTTTTTATTTATCAAAATCGTCTCTTTTTGGCATCTGCCAACGGTCTCCAAGAATACAGCAACGGTCGAATCACCAAGGTCAAAATAGGTCACAATACGTTCGATAAACCCATTTTACATCTGGATACATCTGATGCCAAACTAATTATCTGTACCGATGGTTTTGGTGGATATGTGACTGATTTGGAGCGAGTAGAACTATTGCCACAATCCGGTTTCTTGTCTATTCCTTCTGCTTTTTCTCAAGACGGTCAACTTTGGCTGGCTACAAACTCCGGTATTCTACAATACCATCTTGGCCAAGACCGAACGACTTTCGTCAAAAAATACACACAGGCAGACGGCCTTCTCTCTAAGAGTACTTTAGATGTGTTAGCTTTTGGAGACAGCTTGGTCGTGGCTTCCAACACAGGGCTATGCCTGATCCCGAAACATAGAAGGCAAAGTGCGCCAAGGATTTCAAATATTTACTTCAAGTCCATTTCTTATGGTGCTCACTTAGTCCCGAATGATACGGCCATTGAGTATCAAGCGGATTCCCAACTCGATGTAAAAATTGGTTTTATTGATTTCACGAATAGAAATAGGCATTTTGAATACCGATTGCTTCCCACCATCAAAAATTGGCAACAAACAAACACTGCCAACCTAAACTTCAATAATCTCCGCCCCAATCATTATAAGTTAGAAATAAAAAAAGGCACTCAAACCACTTTTCTTAGTTTTGATATCCAACCATTATGGTATCAAACTTCCATCTTTAGAGGGCTGTTCATTGGTTGGGTTTTACTTAGTATTATATATATTTTCATCAAGTATAACCGTAAGCAATTAAAAAAACAAAAGCAAAGGTTGTCCGTTAGACAAAAAGAAATTGAGCAAGAATTATACGCACTTCGCAGTCAGATGAATCCACATTTTGTGTTTAATTCGCTCAATGCCATACAGTATTATATTGCGAATAACGACATTGACCTTTCGGAAAAATATCTAGTTCAATTCTCCAAACTCATTCGATTGTTTTTTAATTTTTCGCGCAAGCGTGCCATCTGCCTGAAAGATGAATTAGAGCTTTTAGAACTCTATCTATCTATTGAGCAAATGCGATTTGGGGAGCAATTAAAATTTGATTTTTGGATTGATCGGTCGTTGGATTTGATGAACACGTATATTCCGACGATGCTCTTACAACCCATTTTGGAAAATGCAGTCAATCATGGAATCTTCCATAAAAAAGGCATTGGCCATATTCTGGTAAAATTGGAAAGAATAAATCAAAAAGCCTATCGAATTATCATTGCTGATGACGGAGTTGGTTGGAAAAACGTTCAAGAAGTATTAAAAAAATCATTGGCCAATCGCCGCCTAAGTTCTACCAAGGTTTTGTTAGAAAAAATCGACTTGCTCAACCAATCCAAGCATTGGGATATATCCCTACAAGTCACTGATAATGTGGAAGATAAGTCCGGTACAGCCGTGCAATTTGACATCCGGCAGATTGGCAAAATAATTCAATCCAAACATAAAAATAAACTCCAAAAAGATTTCTCATGATGATTAAAGCCCTATTAGTTGACGATGAACAAAGAGCCTTGGATATGCTTCGCTTGAAGTTGCAAAAGCACTTTCCGGAAATTCATATAGAAGCAGAATTTACGAACCCGCAAGGAGCTATTCAGGCCATCAATAGGCAGCAGCCGGACTTAGTATTTTTGGATATTACGATGCCTGTTTTGAGTGGATTTGATGTGCTTTCGCAGGTCGATAATCCTAGTTTTGAGATTATTTTTGTGACGGCCTATAATGACTATGCCATTGAAGCCATCAATCATGCGGCCATGGGTTATATCGTTAAGCCGATTGACTCCGACGAACTCACCAAAGTAGTCAATCGAGCCATTAAAAATATTAAAGAGAAGCAATCCATAGACAAAAACAAGTTGCTATTATCCCACCTGATGGCTCAGAAGCAAACCGCTAAAATTGCCGTTCCCTTACAAAAAGGCATCCGCTTTCTAAAGCTAAATGACATTGTTCGTTTTAGCGGTGTAGATGGATATACTCAAATTTTAATGGCAGATAATTCATCGTTACTCAGTTCTTATAGTATTGGCAAGTTCTCAAAAATGGTCGAAGGGAAAGGCTTTTTCAATTGCCACAAATCCCACCTAGTCAACTTAAAGTATATCGATGGCATCCTAAACAACGGGATGATTGAAATGGCTGGCGGAGAAATACCGTGCAGCAAAACTAAGAAGACAGAATTGCTTCGGTTGATGCAAGATGGATAACATGAGTTACAGTTTTTTGCTATGTCGTTATCTATCCTTTACAAACTGCACAATGCCATCGACAAATTTGGGCATAACAGGCAGGTCAGGATTGGTATAGGTTTTCATATTTTCGGCGCGGTTATCGGATACTTGCTTAAAAAGGTGATTCATTTGGTCGATGATGAGCAATTGGGCTTTGGGATTAGCATCTTTTAAGTTTTGGGCATCTTTCACCGAAACTTGCAAGTCTGTATTTCCTTGGATGATTAGGCATGGAATATCTAGTTTTTTAATGGCCTTGGCCGGGTCATACTTCATCCACGAAATTAGAAAAGGCTGAACCTGTGGCGCAAAAAGAGATTGTAACATAGGCGGTACTTGCTGTACCAAATACCCTGCCGCCAGGCTATCCAAAATAGGTTTGGCAGCGCCTAAGACTAACGGACTGTTGGCGGCTAATTGTGTTTCTAATATCTCGTTAATGGGGGCACCGGCACCGGCGGCAGAAATGTATTTATTCACAGCGCTATCTTGAGCGGCCAACATCCCAACGAGCGAACCTTGACTATGTCCTAGAATGGTGATGGTCGAAAATTGATTCCTTTTTTGGAGAAGATGCACCCAGTCCTTGGCATCCTGAACCCAAGTATCCAACCTGAGATTTTGAACAGAATCAAGTGCCTTGGAGCTCTGAGCGATGCCTCGTTTATCATAACGCAGGCTGGCGATGCCTTTTTCTTGAAGGGCTTCCGCCAAAAATTTTAGACTATTATTTTTGGTATAAGGTGAATTGCCGTCTCTATCCGTCGGCCCCGAACCTACAATAAATAGCACCACAGGTACTTTTTGGTCTGTTTTTGGCGTAAGCAAAGTGCCATACAAGTCCCCGGTAGGCGTATTTAGTACTAGGCTATCTGCTGCTTGCGCAAAAATAAACATAGGGGAATAGAGCAAAAATAGCACTAAAAAAATAAATTGGGAAAATCCTTTCATCTGTTCTGATTTGGGAGCAAAACCTAAAGATAGGGGAAAAAAAAGCAAGTTCTCCAATTTTTTTGGAATAATGGCTGATGACCGTTCAACTTGTGCTACGCACGTTCAATTTGCCCTTCGGGCGTTCATTGCCTACGGCGTTCAAGGGGGCTTTCGTGTTTTTCGTGGTTAAAAAAATCATGGTGGTTTGTTCTTGCCTTCGGCGTTCAATGTCCTACGGACGTTCAAGGAGTAATAGTTCTTTCTTGCCTACCTTTCACCTTTGACCCTTCACCTTTGACCTTTGACCTTTAGTTCAATTTGTGCTTCGCACGTTCAATTTGCCCTTCGGGCGTTCAATTGCCTTCGGCGTTCAAGGGGAAAAGCTCTTGGCTGCCTACCTTTCACCTTTGACCCTTCACCTTTGACCTTTGACCTTTGACCTTTAGTTCAATTTGTGCTACGCACGTTCAATTTGCCCTTCGGGCGTTCAATTGCCTACGGCGTTCAAGGGGAAAAGCTCTTGGCTGCCTTCCTTTCACCTTTAACCCTT
>JALVCY010000062.1 GCA_027009605.1 Saprospiraceae bacterium | reverse complement strand
ATGAAGTAAAAATCCAATCAAAAACCCAAATCTCTCAACTAGCGAAGCGAATCAACTAGCGAAGCTTGCGAGCGAATCAACTCTTTCAACTAGCGAAGCGAATCAACTTTTTCAACTAGCGCAGCGAATCAACTCTTTCAACTAGCGCAGCGAATCAACTCTTTCAACTAAAAAAAACTAACAGAATGAAGAATTCAGAAGTCAAGAACCAACCACTACCGAAGCCAAAGACCAAAAGCGCCACCGGCGCGCCCTAAAGACCAAAGACGCTAGCCTCCTTTTTCCCCCGAGTCATTTCCCGTTTCCCCGGCGGTCCCGGCAATTTCTCAACCAAGAACCCCGCCGTTTTCAAAGCCCGTTTAACCACTCCTTTGACGCTGTAAGTAGTCAAGACGCCGAGTGGATTCAGGGATGCAAATAACTTCTCAAAAATTTCCACCGTCCAAAGTTCCGGCTGAACATCCGGCGAAAAGGCATCAAAATAAATCGCATCAAACATCATATCCGGAGTCCAATCTTCTAGTTTAGTTTGGATTTTCCGGAAGGAGAAATTTTCCGAAAGGTCATGAAATGTATCCCAGTCACAAGAATGAATCTTTTGCAGGACATCATCCGGTGCATCTAGCAATTCGGCATAATTCAGTTGCTTGGTCAATTCCAACTCCAAGGGGTAGGCTTCAATGGCCGTATAAACGACTTTGCGCTTAGCCTTATCAGCAGCCAATAGGGTCAGTAGGGGATTGAGCCCGGTGCCGAGCCCGATTTCCAGTACATGGATGACGTCATGGTCAAACAGTACTTCATCCAGCGCCGCATGAATAAAAATATGCCGGCTCTCTTGGATGGCTCCAAAAACAGAATGATAGGTGACTTGAAAACGTTCCGAAAGGACAGAATGAGACTGGTCGTTCGTTAGGATTAATTGGTTCAATGTTTTTTGTTACTTTGCACTTAACCGGCGGCTAAGATGGCTTGTTCGGTAATGTCAAAATGAGAAGCATGGAAGTAGCAAACTCCATCTCTCAAAAGCAAAATCTGTGGCGATTCGTGCGGCACTTTTACTTCTTTGGCCAAAGATAAGGAGATTGGACGAGACCGGACGACATCTATCAGATATACTTTAAAGCGAAGAGCCAAATCACCGGATTCCAGTCGTTTTTTGATGGCGGCACTAATAGAACAACGAAAGCTATGCTTGAAGATTAGAGTATCTCCCGGCATAGCTTTTAAGACTTGTTCCAATTCGCTTTGATTGGACAATATAGTCCATTGCATTTTACTCGGCGCTGGCTTCGATTTGGTTAGGACATCCATAGCCGCGATGGCAAGAAGTAGCCGTAAGCATCAAAAAGGCGAGTCCGATAGCAACGAATAGTTTTAGAAAGCTGGATTTGTTCATGACAGATTGGTTTGTTTTTTTTTCTTTGAAAACGTTTAGCATGTTGTTTTATTTTCTTGACACAAAATTATTGCTTTTAGCAACACATTGCCAGTTAAGGCAAAAAATATTCCAAGTTTTTTGTTTTTTTTATCGATAACACTAAAAATACTCGAAAAATTGTCACAGATTGCAGTTTATTTTGTGTCTGTTTTGTTATAAGACACCTTTTAAACGGTTTTTGTTGCTTGATTCTTGCCTTTGGGCTTCGTTTTGAGCTTTTTTGAACCAACAACCTTTTGGTACAACCATTGAAAAAAAGACTTATGAATATACACTTGATTGCCATCGGTGGCGCCGTTATGCACAATTTAGCCATTGCTTTGGCCGATGCCGGGCACACCGTATCCGGTTCGGATGATGAAATTTATAACCCTTCTCGTGACCGCCTGGCGGCAAAAAATCTGTTGCCCAAAAAGATGGGGTGGTGGCCTCAACAAATCACACCAAAAATCGACTTAGTCATTTTAGGAAAACATGCCAGAGAAGATAATCCGGAGTTGTTAAAGGCCAAGGAGATAGGGCTAAAAGTGTTGAGCTTCCCAGAATTTATCTATGAGCATAGCCGCAACAAAACTAGGGTAGTGGTCACCGGAAGCCACGGTAAAACTTCGACAACGGCCATGATTATGCATGTTCTCATGCATGCCGGCATTCGATTTGATTATCTCGTGGGCTCCAAGCTCGAAGGATTTGAGACCATGGTGGGGCTGTCCGATGCGCCTATCATGGTCATTGAGGGCGATGAATATCCCGCTTCGCCCATCGATTTACGCCCCAAGATGTTGTTTTACAAGCCCAATATTGCTATTACGACGGGCATCGCTTGGGATCACATCAATGTCTTTCCGACCTTCGAGAACTATGTCTCCCAATTTGAAAAATTATTAAAAGTGCTCGCCCCCGATGCCACTTGGATTTGGTATCAGACGGATTCTGTTTTGCGTAAGCTTGCGCAAAAAGCACCCAAAAATATTCGGCAAATCCCTTATCGCGGTTTTAAAAACAGTGGCCACTCCGGCCAAACCATCATCAAAAACGGGCAAGGAAAGCCCATCGAATTAGCCATTTTCGGAAGACACAACCTAGAAAATCTAAAAGCAGCCTACTATGCTATCAAGGCATTGGGGATTCCGGACAAGGTCTTTTTTGATGCCATACCTTCTTTTACAGGAGCTGCCAAGCGTTTGCAAACTCTAGTCCAAACCCAAACAGGCACGGCCTATTTAGATTTTGCCCATGCCCCGTCCAAGGCCAGAGCCACCATTCAAGCCGTCCGTTCCAAATATCCCAATCGCAAACTAATCGCCTGCTTGGAATTACATACTTTCAGCAGCTTGAACAAGGCATTTTTGCCCCATTACAAAGGGACGATGCAACCTGCCGATGAAGCTTTCGTGTTTTACAGTCCCCATACTTTGGAGATGAAGAAACTCCCATTTTTCTCTCCCGAAGAAGTCCAAAAGACCTTTGGTGGAAAAAACATCCGGGTCTTTACGGACGCAGCTCAATTGGAGTCCGTCCTATTGGCCTTAAAGGCCAAGAATACCAATATTTTGTGGATGAGTTCCGGTCATTTTGGCGGATTGGATGTAAAACAAATATCCAAAAAAATGTTATCGTAGGGGCGAACCTTGTGTTCGCCCAACATGCGAAGCATGTTCCCCCAACATGCGAAGCATGTTCCCCCAACATGCGAAGCATGTTCCCCCAACATACGAAGCATGTTCCCCCAACATACGAAGCATGTTCCCCCAACATACGAAGCATGTTCCCAAAAAAGAACGCAAATTCCCCCAAAAAGAAGACACATGATTGTCAAATATATGTCAGTTTTACCCCCCAAATAAATTGGTATTTCAAGGAAAAAAATGTATCTTTGCCGTATAACCTCGCTTTGATTCCAAAATCCGAAGATTTAACCTATGACATTATCAAAGGCTGTGATATTATAGAATATTCACCTTTTGTAACTACTCGACACGAGTGCTTTTGGAAAAATGGGGCATTTTCCTATAGATGAAAGTCTATTTTTTTCGGCATAGCAGGGCCAGTGCTAAAATAACGGACAAACATTTAGCGAATAAGCATTTTTAGCCTAGCCCAAATGATTTGTGTGGAGTATCCTTAACATTTTGTAACTGTTTAGGCCCCCACTATTTTGGTCAAAAAATGTCCTTTTTGCGCCTGTTTTTGCTAAAATTTTTTCACGTAGCCCTGCTACGCTTCAAAAATTGTAGCTTCAACATACACAAAAATGCCTATTTTTTGTCTTAAAATAGGAGCACCTAAACAGTTACAACATTTTACTAATCGACCAATCATTCAAAATGCGAGCACTTCTAATCATTCCTGTTTTCCTTATTTTTCAATTGGGATTATTCGGGCAGGCGATTTCTCATCCGTCCTATACCCAGGCCATGACCATCAAAAAATTTCCGTTGGAAAAGCAGATATGTGGTCGGACTTGGGCCACCAACACAGCCAAGGTCGTGGTACAAGGGACGGTGGCAGCATCCAGTAATTATGACCAAGTCCAATTATCCGTTTCGACGGATACGATGGGGAATTTTGATGACTTGGTGGCGGATTTGGTTTATAGTGGAGATTCGGCCACGTTTGAATTCAATTATTTGCTACCGGCTTCGTTTTTGAATCACGAGTTTGTTTTATATGGCTTAAAAGATACCATTAAGTATATTGAGTGGAAAGCGGTGGACGTAGTGGCAGGAGACATTTTTTTGATTAATGGGCAGTCGAACGCCCAAGCTTATTTGAGTCCGATGCCTGAGGATGTAGTCCCCTACACCCGTTCCTACAAAAACAATCAATGGAATGCCTTAAACCATTCTTTTCCCGGAAGGTGGGGTGGACATTTGGCGAAAGTGATGGCTGACTATTTGGGTTATCCGATAGGCGTGTTTAATTTTGCCGATGGCGCCTTGCCGATACACTATTTTCAAAAGGATTTGGATGATACGCTTTCGGGAAATTATGGCCGTATGCTTCAACTTTTTGCGGAAGCAGGTGGTGTCAAACCGGTCGCTGCTTTTTGGTTTCATGGTGAAGCCAATGGCTGGGATACGCCTTTAGAAACCTATAAAATGGCCTACGATACGCTTCATAATAGTTGGAAAGAGAGCTTTGGGATTCAAGCTTCTTTTCTTTATCAGTTGCGTTTTAAGGGATGTACGCATCCGTACCCTTATGTTTTTGAAGCCCAGCGGGAGATAGCCGAAGAAACTCCGGATATCAATATCATGTCCACCACCAATGCCGATCAAGACTCTTGCCATTATCGTTGGGAAGACGGGTATCGAGCCCTTGCGGAAAGAATGGCACAGGTCGTCAAAGCCAAAATCTATGGCGATAACACCATCCCCGCTCAAGACTTTGCTCCGAATGTCAAGAAAATAGAATTGTACAATCCTTCGACTTTACGCATCACCTTTGAGCCGGCGGGGGTTCCGTTGTCCGTCATGGGCGATCCAACTTATGACTTTCGGCACGAAGAAACGGGCAAGTTTTCATCTCAAGTCTGGACGGCCGGAGACACGCTGATTGTTCATATTGATACCACGATGAATGTAGGTGACCATTTTTCATATTTGGGGCATCCGGGGCCTTTCCCTGATTGGGTGGTGACACCGAGCGGGGTTGGAATCTTAGAATTTTACAACCGGCCCATCGTGGACTATATCGTCAGCAATGCTCAGGTGCTTGCGCCAAAAATAGATTTGGCTATCTATCCCAATCCCATAGAGAATACCTGTTACATTGACTGGCACAGCTCCGAAAAAGTGGAAATCAAAGTCATAGATGCCTTAGGCCGGGTGACCTTGCGGAAAAAGCAATTGGCGGAAGCCGGCATACACTTGGATTTTAGCAATTTGCCAAATGGAATTTACCAAGTAGTCGTGCAATCCAAGCAAATGGTCGGAGTGGGGAAGGTGGTTAAGTTGTAGATTTTTATGGGGCCGGAGTCGGTCGCAGGTTAGGACAACAGATAATCAGCTTCTTTTCGGCTTTTCCGTGT
>JALVCY010000061.1 GCA_027009605.1 Saprospiraceae bacterium | reverse complement strand
CTCGCCAAGAGTTTATGCCAATAGTATCGCCGTGCCGTCCGCTCAAGCAGCTATAGACAAAATTAATAATTCTAATCGATTTAGTTCACGCCAAAGAACTCATGCCATCCGGATTATTAAAAAATTAATCTCGGCCAAACAACGCAGTCGGTCGGACGATGATGGGGAAGAACGTGTGGATTATATTTCGGATAGTTTGGGGATTGTCAAAGGGGATGTAATCGAGGCAATAGAGCTGATGCGCCGAGAAGGAATATTGGGACAAGCCAATGATTTACAGGCATTTATCAAGCGGGCGCAAGGACAAAAGAAGATTGAGAAGGATGTCGGTGAATATGCAAAAATTGAAAATTTTATTGCTTCTAATTTGGAGTACGGCGCACAGCAAGTGAACTTAAAAGATTGGGCAGAAAAGGCAGAAGATGCCGGTGTGAAGGAGTTTGATATTGTGAAAGCGAAAGCCATTTTAAATCTTTGGGCCATCCTAGGATACATCAAAAAAAGTGTGATTGCCCAAACCGATCATCATCTTAATCTACAGCTTTTATATCCCAAAAGTGAGTTTGAAACACTTTTGAAGAAGAAACAAAATATAACAGGATTTGCCGTAAAATATCTTTGGGATGAAGCCTTGCGGCAAAATAGTGACTCTAAAGATCCGACTCTTTTTGTTGATTTTTCGTTGTTGGCTTTGGAAAAGGCTTACAAAGAATTATTTAAAATTGACATCACTCCCCGGGATGTTCGAGATAGTTTGTTTTATTTGTCCCGGATAGGAGCGATAAAGATAGAAGGTGGTTTTTTGGTTATTTACAACCGCATGAGTATAGAACGAAAAGAAGAAAATAACAAAGTCCGGTACAAAAAGATAGACTATAAAAAATTAGAGCAGTTTTACGAAAGTAAAGTCCAACAAGTTCACATCGTAGGCGAATACGCCAAAAAAATGATTAAGGACTATAAGGAAGCCTTGCAATTTGTCAATGATTATTTTAGCTTGAATTATTCTTCTTTCTTGAGCAAATATTTCAATGGGGAGCAGATTGAAGATATGAGCCGGAGTATTACGCCTAGAAAATTTCAAGAATTAATTGGTGATTTGTCTGCCGCCCAAGTGGCTATCGTCAAGGACAATGTTTCTGCTAAGATTGCTGTCCTAGCAGGCCCGGGCTCCGGAAAGACTAAAACTCTGGTACACAAACTCACTTCTCTATTACTGCTGGAAGATGTCAAGTATGAGCAATTGCTGATGTTGACTTTCTCTAGGGCCGCAGCTACAGAATTTAAAAAGAGATTGTTTGCTTTGTTGGGTGGGGGAGCGGCCTTTGTAGAAATCAAGACTTTTCATTCGTACTGCTTTGACTTAATAGGAAAGGTGGGCAATCTGGAGAGTGCCGATAATGTTTTTGCGCAAGCCATCGAAAAAATTAAAAATAGAGAAATCGAAGTGAGCCAAATCGCCAAATCTGTTTTGGTGATTGATGAAGGGCAGGATATTAGTTCGGAAGAGTACGCCTTGATTCTGGAATTAATAAATTTTAACGAGGAGATGCGAGTGATAATCGTTGGAGATGATGACCAAAATATATTTTCTTTTCGCGGCTCCGATGCCAAATATTTACGACAGTTTGTAGAAAGCGAAGGCGCTAAATCTTATGAGCTTTTGGAGAATTATCGAAGCAAAGCCAATATCGTGGAGTTTGCCAATCAGTTTGTATTAAAAATAAATCATCGCCTGAAATCTTTGCCTTGCCAGCCTGTTCAAAAAGAAAATGGCCGGATAACACTTTTTACTTACCGGTCAACGGGGCTAATCGTACCGCTGGTGTCTGAATTGGTCAAAGCAGAATTAACAGGCTCGACTTGCGTATTGACCCAAACCAATGAGCAATCCGAATTAGTGCTTAGTCTATTGAAAATCAATGGTTTACAAGCAAAGTTAGTGCAAACTAATGACCATTTCAATCTTTTGGACTTGCGGGAGATTCGATTTTTTACTGATTTTATTGGAAAGAAAATTGAAGGAGACTACATTGATAAAGAGACTTGGCAGGAAGCCAAAAGGGCGCTGAACTCTCAATATAAGACTTCGCCCAATTTTCATTTTATCAAGCAATTAGTACGTGACTATCAAGACACCAATCCAAAAAACAAGCATTTGGCTTCGTTAAAGACCTTTATCCAAGAATCTAGGATAGAAGACTTTTTGGTAGCGGATCAAGAGATGATTTATGTTTCCACCATGCACAAAGCCAAGGGCAAGGAATTTGATAATGTCATCATCTTATTGGATAACTATGATTTGTCTGATGATGAGGCCAAACGCTTAGTTTATGTGGCCATGACTAGAGCTAAAAATAATTTGACCATCCACACCAACGGCTCTTATCTGAATGGAATAGAAGTGCCCGGATTGGTCAGAAAGTCATCTGATCATTTGTATCAGACACCCCGTGAGTTGGTATATTTTACGAGCTTGAAGGATGTGCATTTGGGCTTTTTTAAGCAACACCAGATATTAATATCAAAATTGGAAGCGGGTATGGAATTGCAGCCCGTTGCAGATGGATTGGCCTATAAAGGTCAACAGGTGTTGAAGTATTCGAAATCTTTTATGCAGAGACTCCAAGGAAGATCCCGTAAGAAGTACCGCCCACAACGAGCCGTGGTCAATCACCTTGTCTATTGGCGGGACAAAAATGAAGTGCCGGAAACCTTTGAGCAGATTATCGGAGGGGAATTGGTCGTACAAACGGTGAATCCTGAAATATTGGTGGTCTTGGTCGAGATTTGGTTGGTGCGGGATGTGGGTGGCAGTAGAGAAAATTCATGAATTTTCTCTACTGCCACCCACCCATTTTGACAATGCTCTCCTGCCAAAAATCATGGTCTGTCTGAATTTTTAATAGATAAATCCCATCGGGCAGAGTCCCCATATCTATTTGATTCCCTTTTTGCGAAAGCAATAGTCGCCCGGTTGGATCATAAAGGTAGAGCCGGGTTTGACGGGGCTTATTCTCAAAGCTCAGGCGGACGATGCCGTTGGTTGGGTTGGGAAAAATCACCGGTGGATGCTTGCGCTGAAAATGGATGCTCACCGTTCCTAAATAGTGCAATGCGCCATCCAAATCTTTTTGCGCAAGCCGGTAATAGGAGATGCCTTCAAGGGGGTTGGAATCTATGACGGCATAAGTTTTGGATAGGCTAGGTCGGATGTATTTGATTGATTCCCAATGAGTTAGGTTTGTAGATCGGGAGATGAGAAAAGCTTTGTTTTGTGATTCTTCCGAAGTCTTCCACTGGAGCAAGACTTGATTATTTTGAATTCTTGCGGAAAAAGGTTGCAACATATCGACGGGTAGAATTTGGGATGGAATCATTGCTTTTTGGAAGCCGCTACCCGGCGAGCCGACCCATATCGTGGGCGTGGTCTCGTGGGTCGCTTCAATGCAAACGGCGAAGGGATAAGCCATTCCGTCATTGGCGGAATGCCAAGTTTGTCCACTGTCTTCGGAGTATTCTACACCCTTGGAATCGGGATCATAGCCGCCGGATGTGAAGGCGCTGGAGGAAGCCGTGTAAATCAAATTCGGTTGATTGGGCACAAGCGTAAATGAGCGTAAAAAATCATCGGATTTAATTTTTTGCCAAGTGGTGCCATTGTCTGTACTTCGGTAAAGCCCTTTGCCCGAGCCGAAGGCAGAGACGTAAATGTGACCTTGGGCGTTGATATGGATTTGGGAGACACCGGACCAATTCTCCGGAGCATAAGGGCCTGAGCCTTGCATCTCGGAGTTGCCGGAAGCATTCCAAGTGTTGCCCCCATCGGTAGATTGGAAAAGGCCGGATTCGCCCCCGGCATAAAGGATGGAGGAATTGTTGGGATCTATGCCAATGAATCTACAGCCGGAATTGTTAAAAATTTCTGTCCAATTCTGTCCGTCATCTGTGGACTTGTAAATGCTGCCATCGGCGGTGACAAATAAAGTCCGGTTGGTTGAAGAGCTGTTTTTGTCAATAGTAATATCAAGAATAGTAGTCACCGTATTGGGCAGACCGTTGGTCGTTGTCCAAGAGCCCTTTGTACCCCCGGCGGTACTACGCAATAGGGTGGCCGGTGCGTCCCAGTCTCCTTGCATAGTCGCCCAAACAACCTGTGGCCGATCCGGGTCACTAGCCACCGTAAACGTATTGCCTCCATAGCCGGCCCAATCTCCGGTATAAGCACTTTCATTGCAGCTAAACCAAGAGCTTCCGCCGTCTTCACTCTTCCAAAGACCCATGTCGTGATAACCCAAAAAGATGATATTAGGGTCGGCTTCATTGACCGCAAGGTCGGTCATCGTTACATTATCGACTCCGGTGGAAGTCCAATTGGAGCCGGCTGATTGGGTATGCAAAACTTGGAAGGTACTTCCTTCATCGGACGAGCTAAAAACCCATTGAGAGTTCGTCCAAAATATGCGGTCTTGCGACAAATCTTGCCCCAATGTCTTAGCAATTCCATTAAAGCTGGAACTATAACTCCGGAATAAATTATCGTCTGTACTACCAAAATTTTGATAGCCCACTTCCCAGTTGTTGACGTTGCCGGTATGTGCCCAATTATGGCCATAATCAGTTGATTTCCAGGTGCCTGCATCGTTATGCCAAGGCCAAGGCTCTCTCGGGTCTATGATTCGGATAGTCCCCGCAGCCCCGGACTTAGGCCAAATCACTCCGGGGTGATCAGCCCGATATTGCCAAGTGTCTCCACCGTCCGAAGAGACATACAATTTGCCGCTGAGATTATTCCAATAATACTGGCTGGCGCAATCGGCATCTAGGGTGGTGCAATACACTGTGCCGGGGTTCACCTTGTCCAAGGCTATATCCAAAACTTCGTCCCCATCCGGTGAAATATTTGTCCAATTGACCCCACCATCCGTACTCTTAAATACATCCGCCGGCCCGCAGGCAAATCTCCCCTGACCCGAAAGGCAATAAACAATATTAGTATTGGTCGGATGCGTCACAATTTTTAATATTCGGAGATTACTAGGCAATGACGAGTTGCTCACCTGACTCCAATTCAGACCATTGTCCGTAGTCTTGTAGATGATGCCGGCATTGGAGTCGTAAGTTGGATGATAGGTGGCGTAACCAATTTGGTGGTTGCCGGCGCAAATTTTAATATCGGTAACATAGCCGTCGGGCATATTCGATTTGGTCACAGAATTGCCCCCATCCGAACTTCTAAAAATTCCTTCTTCCGTGCCGATAAAAAGAATGTCTCCATCCGTCGGATCAAATCCCAATCCACTGACATGGGTATTGGTCAAGCCCCGATTGGCACCGATGATGTCCCAAGAAGTACCGCCGTTGGTCGAGCGATAAGCTCCACTCAAGTCGCTACCGGCAAGGATGATTCCGGAGGCTCCCGCTCCGATGGTACTAAAAGCGCCCCCGCCACCGGGATTGCTTCGAATCCAGTTGTGGGTTTGGGCATTTG
>JALVCY010000060.1 GCA_027009605.1 Saprospiraceae bacterium | reverse complement strand
TCTTATACGTTTTCCATCAGCGAAACCGTATATCAGGATGTGCTCAAACAAAGTCTCCGGGCTTTCTTCTACCAACGTTGCGGAATGCCCAAAGCGTCTCCTTTTGCGCAAGCGGATTGGACGGATGGGGCTTGCCATTTGGGCAATAATCAAGATTTGGCGTGCCGGTTAGTGACCGATGCCGGAAATGCCGCTACCGAAAAAGACCTGTCCGGCGGGTGGCACGATGCCGGAGATTACAACAAATATGTCAATTATGCTTTTAGTCCCGTCCATGATTTGTTGGCGGCTTATGAAGAAAATCCTACGGTTTGGGACGATAATCTGAATATTCCCGAAAGTGGCAATGGAATCCCCGATATTTTGGATGAAATCAAATGGGAATTGGATTGGTTGCTCAAAATGCAGTTGGCGGACGGCTCTGTGTTGATGAAGGTATCGGTGCCTAATTTCCAGACCGCTTCTCCCCCATCTGACGATGCAACCGCTAGATTTTACGGACCGGCACAGTCGTCTGCGACCCGGACGGCTTGCAGTATTTTTGCCCATGCGGCCATTGTCTATCAAAATGCGGGATTGACCGCTTACGCCAATACGCTGCAAACCCACGCAGAATCGGCTTGGACTTGGCTGCAAAATCACTCCGGATATTCGGATTATGACAATAGTGGATTTGCGAGTTCCAATCCCGAAGTATCGCATTATGACCAAGATGCGACTAGTTTTGCGGCAGCGGTTTATCTGTTTGTGCTGACCAATCAGGCAACTTATCAGGCGTATGTGGATGCACATTATGGCGATATTCATGCGATGAATTGGACTTTTTGGTATCCCTTTGAATCCACTTATCAAGATGCGCTTTTGTATTATGCGGCTTGCGCAAATGGGACGGCTAGCGTACAATCGGATATTTTATCTAATTTTGAGACTTCCGTCAAAACGAATAATGCCGAGCTTTTGCCTGCTTATCAAGCCTTTTCATCCCCCTATCGAGCGTATGTCGAAGCAAATAATTATGTGTGGGGTAGCAATAAGGTGAAGGCCCATTCCGCTCTACTTTTTTACAATATGATTACCTATGATGTGGATCCGGCACTGCAGGCTACTTACCTGAAAGCTGCCGAAAATTATGTGCATTATCTCCATGGTGTCAATCCCCAAAATTTGGTTTATTTGTCCAATATGAATGCCCATGGAGCGGAAAAATCTTGTACGCAGATTTATCACGGATGGTTTGCGGATGGCAGTGCCTTGGATTTGAATCCCGCTCCGGGTTTTGTGCCGGGCGGCCCCAACAAGAATTTTGACCCACCCACCAATACCACCATCGCCCCACCCGAAAATCAACCCAACGAAAAAGCCTACAAAGATTGGAATACGTCTTACCCCGAAAACTCTTGGGAAATCACCGAACCCGCTGACAGCTACCAAGCCGCTTATGTCAAGATGCTTTCTAAATTTGCCACGCCCTCTACCCCTCTACCGGTCAACGTGGTGCATCCACTCACGGCCACCGCATTGAATAACCGGCAGGTTTTGCTCCAATGGACAACCGATGTCGAGACCCATAATCTAGGCTTTGAAATCCAGCGCAGCGGTACCGGTCATGAGTTTAAAAAACTTGATTTCATCCCTGCTAAAAGCCATACCGACCTAACCCGGACCTATCAAGTCATTGACTCTAACCCATTGAGTCTCAACTATTACCGCTACAAGCAAATAGATTTGGATGGGCATTTTACGTTTTCGCCGGTGGTGTCGTTGCGTTTGCTACCGGTGGAGTTTCGCATCTCCCCCAATGTTATTTCCGGTCACCGGCTTCATTACGATGTCCGGTTGACTGCTTCCGCCAAAGGGCAATTGGTTATTTATGATATTTCCGGGCATCGGGTGTGGAGTAGTTCAATGCTTCGTTTGCCAAAGGGGGCGACTTCTGCTGACGTTCAGTTGGAAGTACCGGGCGGATTGTATTATGGAGTTTTGCGAATGGATGGATTGGAGTTGGTGGAATCATTTTGGATGAAATAACCGAAGGCCGTGCGGCCTGGCCGGGATGTGGTTTGGTAGGGATGTGGTTTGGTAGGGTTTGGTTGGGACGCACGACCGTGCGTCCCAACTAAAAATTATTTCAAGCTCATCATATAAGCCGCAATATCTGCTTTTTCGGCAGCAGTCACATCCTTCAAGATACCGTCAATATTACCTTTCATGACAGCTACTTGGCCGGGATCCGTATCTACGATAGCATCCGCTTTTCCTTCCAAAAACTTCACCATATCACCGGCACTGGCGTACTTTTTAGCAATATCTTGGATGGACGGGCCAACCACTTTCTTGTCCGGTGCATGGCAAGAAGAACAAGTCTTACCCGCAAATAATTCTTTTCCTTTGGCAGGGTCTCCTGCTGTGGTAGTCGGAGCCGCTTCCTTTTTGGGCTCTTCTGCTTTTGTTGTTGTTGTGGTGGTGGTGGTTGTTTTGGCGGAAGCTTTATCATCTCCACAACTGGATACGAATACCACAGTAACCAACACTAAAACCAATAAAGTCATTAACTTTTTCATGTGCAATTTTTTTGTGTGCATTAAAAAGATTGAAGCAAATCAGTTACTTCATATAAAATCGAGCGCAAAGTTAAGCTTTCTATGTTAAAAAAACATCATAATTTAACCATTATCTCAACTTTGAGCTTGCGCCGAAAAGCTAGGTTCTTGAAATCGATGGAAAAGTTGCCTAATATTTCAGTCCCGTAGGGGCGACACTTTGGTCACACTAGTTACCATAAAGAAATGCGCCTAACCACTTAGGGAACTTAGTTTTGCACTAAGATTACACTAAGACGTCTTAGTGCTGTCTTAGTGTCTTCTGCGTGATCTTAGTGGTCAGGCTGCTACGTCATTAGATTTCCAAATAGGGAATTGCTGGTACAAAGAGTCTAATCCAAATAGTCGGGTTTTTGAAATAGTTTGGAAATTTGCCAAATATTATTTTGGTTGAATGCTTTCTGTTGTTCAAGCCTTCAATCGTTCAACGGATTGCACATAACTAGTTGATTTTCAGTACTTTCGATTGAACAGTTGAACGATTGAACAAAATCTCCAAACAGAATAAAATTGGTGGATTTTACAACAAAATAAATATAGGAGAGAACTCCACTCTGCTAGACGACCATCAACTCCGAAGCAATTCTATCCGCAAAATGATAACCTTTTGGCGTAAGCCGATAGACACCTTGTTCTTCGATCATCAAGCCTTCCGCAAGTATGGCAGTGGCTTCCTTTCGGAAAAATCGGGCATAGGAGAGCCCAAACTGCTTGATTCTATTCAGATTACAGCCCCATTTGGTGCGCAAGCCCGTCATCACGTACTCGTTATATTGAGTTTGGACATCCAATATTTCACGCTCGGCAGGCAGTTGCCCGGATGAAAGCGCCCGCATATAAGTTTGATTATTGGCGACATTCCATTGCCTGGACAGCCCATCAAAAGAATGCGCCGACGGCCCCAATCCCAGATACTTTTTACCCTGCCAATAGGCCGTATTATGTATGGCTTCTTTTCCCGGAAGGGCAAAATTAGAGATTTCATAGTGCTCCCACCCTTTCGCTTTCGCAAAATCCATCAATTGATCATATTGGCGACTCGCTTGAGCTTCCTCTACCGGCGGATATTTTCCCTTGCGGATAAAATGTGCCAAGGCCGTCTTCGGCTCCACCGTCAGGGCATAAGCAGACAGATGATTGATAGGAAAAGCAAAAGCTTGCTCCATATTGGCCGCCCATTCCGAATCCGTCGAAGTCGGTATCCCATAGATTAAGTCCAAATTCACTTCTTCAAACCCCACTTCAAAGGCGGCATCCAGTGCCAGAACAACTTCTTCGGGCGTATGTGCCCGATTCATCAAGCGCAAATCTGCCGACCGGAAAGATTGAACACCGACACTTAAACGATTGATTCCCAGCCTTTTATAAAATTCCAACTTGTCTTTCGACAAATCATCCGGATTCGCTTCCAAGGTAATTTCGGCACCGGTCCTTACGGAAAAAAGACGATGAATCTCCGACCAAATCGCCTCCAAATGCTTTTCCGAAAGGATCGAAGGAGTCCCACCACCAAAATAAATCGTCTCCAAATCCGCCCCGCCCAAATAGTCACGCTGCAACCCCATCTCCCGGACAATCGCCGCCACCATCTCCTCCCGATACTTGGTCGCTGTCGAAAAGTGAAAGTTGCAATAGTGACAAGCCTGCTTGCAAAATGGTATGTGTATGTATAATCCCATCTGAGACGATTTTAATGATGAATTAGCTCCCCAAAGTCCGGTTTTTGAAATAGTTGGGAAATTGGCCAAATATTATTCCGGAAGCATGTATTCTAAAGATTGGTGATTTTGCATCAGAATACTTTTCGGAGCACACTCTTGATGGTTTAACGGTTTAGCGGTATTTCGGTTTAACTTTGCGCTCTATCTGAAAAATATTCTATCATTGAAAAGATGTAACTATTTAGCCACCCGCTAATTTTTGCTAGAAAATGCCCTTTTTGCGCCTGTTTTTGCTAAAATTTTCTCACGCAGGGACGCACGGCCGTGCGTCCCTACGTCAACATCCACAAAAATGCCTATTTTCTATCTAAAAATTGGGGCACCTAAACAGTTACGAAAAGATGATGAGTCTGCTCCTAAAAGTCGGTTTTTGAAATCGTTGGAAAAGTGGCCAAATATTATTTTGATGGAATGCCCTCTGTTCAATTGTTCGAGCGTTCAATCGTTTCAACTGATTGTACATAACTAGTTGATTTCCAGCACCTTCGATTGAACAGTTGAACAGTTGAACGATTGAACAAAATTCCCAAACAGAATAAAATTTGGTGGTTTTACATCAAAATACTTTTCGGAGTGAACTCAACAGTTGACCGATTGAACAAAATCTCCAAACAGAATAAAATTTGGTGATTTTACATCAGAATACTTTTCGGAGTAAACTCAAAGATATTAACCGTTAATAACCGTTATTAACCGTTACTAACGACTCATTATTCTCCCTTCACCTAATCACCTGTTTATCAATGGGTTATGTCTTGGAGATTATTGCGGCGGGATTTCACGATACGAACTGTTGCAATTATAAAAGAAGCATCACCACTATGAAAGGTAACATTCAATATTGGGTCATTAGATAATTAATCAGAAAAAAGATAAAAGAGTAAGGTTTTGTTCTTTATTTGTGCAAAACATTGGTTTTTTTTTAATTTTTTCTTTATCTTGTGCCCTGTTTAGGGGATACAGGACTGTTACCCCATTGATTTTGAACACCTTATGTATGCTTGCGCAAAAATATACTCCTTCGCCGGAAAATGTTGAATTGCGGAAGTTTTGTATTGAAAAGGTGGGGGGATAAACAAGATATGTGTCATTTAATTCGGCAAAACAAAATCGAAGAATTTAGGCATTGGAGCGTCGTTTGGTGAAGGTTTCATCGTTTAGTTGATGTTTCGTGGTGGATTTGAAAAAAAAAAGGG
>JALVCY010000059.1 GCA_027009605.1 Saprospiraceae bacterium | reverse complement strand
GATGGAGCGCAAGCTAATTTCAGCCAAATAAATTTGGCTGCTACCAAGTCAATGGGGCTAAAGCCCCCTATTTTTTGCTTCTTGTCCGTTGGTTAAAACCAACGGTAAAGTAAAACCAACGGTAAAATAAAACTAATGGTAAAGTAAAACTAATGGTGAGTTTGCTCCGAAAAGTCGGATTTGGTGGTTTGCTCTTGAGTCCACAAAATTTTATTTGGTTTTCTCCTTTATTTTAACCCTCTAAATCCTCCTTAGAAATGGGGAGTTATGGTAAACCAAATAAAATTTTGTTCCGTGCTTTAATTTCCGGCAGCGTGGACTTTTCGGATTGGACTCAACGGTGAGTCTGCTCCGAAAAGCCTAGTTTTTGAAATAGTTGGAAAAGTTGCCAAATATTATTCTGATTGAGTGCTTACTGTTCAATTGTTCAGTCGCTCAATCGTTCAACTGAATCCCATAACTAGTTGATTGCCAGTACTTTCGATTGAACAGTGGAACGATTGAACAAAATTTGTCAAAGCCCCAAAACAGAATAAAATTTGGTGGTTTTAGAATAGAATACTTTTCGGAGTGAACTCAACGGTAAAATAGATATAAGTCCCCAATAGTTTTACTTCTGCTTCGGCGGTTAAACTTACAGTAAGTCAGGCTAAAGCCAAGGAAATTAGACTTTTCCCGGAGTACCAACTTTTACTTTTACCGTCTGCTTTAGCTTTTACCGTCTGCTTTAGCTGACGGATAAAAACTAAGTGGGAAGTCGGCTTTAGCCGGATTTTTTCTAGGAAACTTACGCCCAGCACAAATTATCGAAAAGGGGCAAATGGGGACAAACTCCGGCTGCGCCCAACTCAATATTAAAAAATAACTTATATTTGGCATTTTAATACATTGGACCTGTTTCTTTCGTTTTAATGTATGATATTGAATCCCATTGAAGAGGATTCATCCAAAAACCGTTTTTATGTCGAAATTTTATGTTTTTCTTGTCTTTTGGGGGCTCTCTTTTGGTGTGGCTGCCCAGCAAGTATTGATAAGGGGAGAAGTGCTTAGTTTTGAGCCTTCCGGTTTTGCGCAAGCTCAGCCCCAAGATGATGGTTCTTGGAGCTATTGTTATGCCCATTTTACACAAATCCCGACAGCCGCCCAACGGAGCCGGTTGGAGGATTTGGGCGTTCAGTTTTTAGCATATTGGCCGGATAATGTGTATCTAGTGGCCTTGTCACGCCCCATTAAAGCGGAAAAAAGTTTGGATTTTGGGATGGATGGGCTTATTGCGGTGTCACCGGCTAGTAAGCTTTCGCAAAAAATAAAGGAAAGACCCATACCGGATTGGGCGCAAGCCAAAGGAGGACGGGTAAAAATAATTGTCAAGGGATATTCGACCATTTCTGGGGCTGTTTTTCGGAAGTTGTTTGAGCGACATGGGCAAAGAATAGATTTTGCTTCCCATCATAGCGCCTATGTCGAATTGACGGTTTCGGAAGAAGAAATTGGGGCGATATCGGAATGGCCGGAAGTGGCCTTTGTGGATTGGGTGACGCCCAAAGGAATGGCGGAAGACAATGTAGGTAGAGCCATGCATCGAGCTAATATCTTGGATGCCAATTATGCCGGAGGACGGCATTATGACGGTACGGGGGTGTCGGTTTTGGTTAGAGATGATGGGTCTGTGGGGCCGCACATTGATTTTAAGGGGCGGTTGAATCAGGCAGACCCCACCATTTTTGGGGGCTATGATCATGGTGATATGGTGGCCGGAATATTAGGAGGAGCCGGAAATCTGGAACCCACTTATAAGGGGATGGCTACGGGAGCTAAAATTTATGTCAGAGATTACGTAAGTAGTTTTGACGATTATACTTTGGATTTGCATTTGAATGAAAATGTAGTGGTCACAAATTCATCTTATGGCAATGGTTGCAACGCCGGATATACTGCATCGACCCATACCGTTGACCAACAGATCTATGAGCACCCTACTTTGATGCATGTTTTTTCAGCCGGCAATCATGGCTCATCAAATTGTAGTTATGGTGCCGGAGCGGGTTGGGGCAATATCACCGGTGGGCACAAACAGGGAAAAAATGTGATGGCTTCGGGCAACTTGAATAGTGATATATCCTTGATTAGTTCGAGTAGCCGGGGGCCTGCTTACGATGGCCGGATAAAGCCTGATTTGTGTGCTTTTGGGCAAGGACAAATGGCCACTGACCCCAATAATATATATAATTTGGGAGGGGGAACATCGGCCGCATCTCCCGGGGTCGCCGGAGTGTTTGTGCAATTGATTCAAGCTTATAAGGAGCTAAACGGAGGGGAAGAGCCGGAATCTGCTTTGATAAAAGCTTGTATGCTTAATACGGCTATTGATTTGGGCAACCCGGGGCCGGACTTTAAATATGGATGGGGGGAAGTGAATGGCTATCGAGCGGTCAAGCTTTTAGAAGAGCATCATTATACAAAAAACTCGATTGATCAAGGTCAGACAAAGTCTAGTACCATAGCCATTGCGGCCAATCAAAGTCAAGTCCGGTTTATGTTGTATTGGGCGGATCCGCCGGCCATGGAAGGAGCTTCTAAAGCGCTGATCAATAATTTGGATTTGAAGGTGATTACTCCGGCCGGAGATACCATCTTGCCTTGGGTATTGGATGCGACACCGAATGCTGCGAAGTTGGCGTTGCCGGCTGTTCATGGTGTGGATGACTTAAATAATATGGAGCAAGTTAGTTTTCAGACTCCGGTAGCCGGAGATTATACTATCTTGGTAGAGGGTAAGACGGTTCCGATGGGGCCACAAAGCTATTATGTTTTATACAGTGTGGTGGATACACCATTGTTTATGGCTAGCCCGATAGGAGGGGAGTCTTATCATTCTAAGGATACGATAAGGGTTTTTTGGGATGCTTATGGAGTGCCGGGGCCTTATACCTTGGATGTGAGCTATGATGGGGGGGGGAGTTGGACCAATTTGGCTAGTACGACGGCCAAATCTTTTGTATGGCCGATACCGGATACGGTGACGGCCAAAGCACAAATGCGGGTTTCATCCGGTGGTTTTGTAGGGCAGTCGCAGTCTAATTTTAGCATTATGAATCGCCCTAGCGAGTTGGTGTTGGATTCTCTTTGCCCGCATCAGGGCTATTTTTCTTGGAAAAGTGTGCCCGGAGCGACGGGATACGATTTTTATAGGTTGGGCGACCAATACATGGAGATAGTTGGAAGCGCCGCCGATACTTTTATTGAATTGCCCATAATCAATCCTTTGGAAGATTTTTGGTATTCGGTTCGTGCCAAGGGGGCGGATGGGTTACATAGTGAGCGGACTTACGCAAAATATTATGTTGGCGGGATATCCGGTTGTGTTTTGCATCGGGATTTGAGTGTTGTCAATTTGGAGACGTCGAACGATTCCGTCTTGTTTCTGTGCAGTTCGACGAAGCTTCTCCCTATTCAAGCAAAAATCCAAAACAATGGCATAGACACCATCTCCAATGTCGTTATCAAATATCGAAAAAATGGAGGCATTCCGAGTGTGGAGTCCTTGTCTGCTCCGATAGCTCCGGGCGAAATTGTGCTTTGGACGGCTCATGATAGTTTATTGTTGGATACAGCCGGGGAATATAGCTTGAGTGTGTTGGTCATAAGTGCTAATGATGAGATTCCGTTTAATGATACCTTAGTACAGGTATTTTCGGTAGTTGATTTGACTGCACAGGCACAAGACGTCTTGGATGAGGGTTTTGAAGGCGTAGATTTCCTTCCGGAAAATTGGAGTCAGAGTGGTGAGATTGGGGACTATGCTTGGAAAAGGAAAAAGCTAATAGGAATCGGCAATGATTCCACGGAATGTGCTTCAGTGGATAATTATAATATTGGCCTAGAAGATAAAAAGGTTATATTACGCTCTCCTGCGGTTTGGGTATCGAATAGTCGGCAGATGTACTTATCGTTTGATTATTCTTATGCACCCTACGATGAAATCAATGCGGATAGCTTGAAAGTTTCTCTAGTGGATCTTTGTTCACTAGGAGAAGCATCCGTTTTGTTTTTTAAGGGGGGAGAGGATTTGCGTACGGTTAATCACAATTCTACGGAAGCTTGGGTGCCGACTGCCGGAACGGATTGGAAACATGAGGTTTTTCCTATTACGGTAGAAGGGGATGGATTGAGGAGTGTGGAGTTTGAAAATATCAACGAATACGGCAACTGGATATATTTGGATAATATTCAGTTGGTTGCCGGAATCCTTGGGCCTGAAACGACCTGTGTGAATGATACGATAACGTTGACGACTGATATACCGGATTCCGGGCAGGAATTTGTGTGGGATTTTGGAAACGGAGAAGAGGGCACTACCGCTGCACCTAAGCAAGTTGTCTATGATACGCCCGGCTCCAAAACAGTTCGTTTAATGGTCAAGCAAAATGGGATAGTGGATACTTTTAGCTTTGTTTTGACGGTGGACTCCATGCTTGAAGCAGGATTTATGGTTTCGGTTGATGGGCAGGAAGTGAGCTTTTCTAATCAATCCGTACAGGCGGTGACTTATTTATGGGATTTTGGGGATGGGACTTCATCGGAAGAAGAGAATCCTGTTCATGTTTATACAGATGGTTTGCTGACACATACTGTTTGTTTGATGGCGACGAATGTTTGTGGGCAGATAGATACGAGTTGTGTGCAGGTGCAATTGGTTGGTAATGAATCTGTTAACCCTAGTTATGAAGGGATAGTGCTTGCGCCAAATCCGACTTCCGACCTGGTTTATTTGACCAATAGGAGTAGCCAAAAATATGAATTTCAATTATCCTTATTGGATGTGACAGGACGAGTCGTGCAGGAAAGACGAGAAGCGGAGTTAGTGCCCGGTGGAAAATATGAGTTGGATGTTAGTGGCTTGTCGGGAGGTGTGTATTGGGTGCGATTGCTTGGGGACAGGGGAGTTGGGACTTTTCGGATATTGGTGGGGCGTTGAGGAGTTGAAGAAGTTGATTCGCTTCGCTAGTTGAAAAAGTTGAGACGTTCGCCTTCGGCTCTCTTGTTGAGAACTCGTCCTACGGACTTCGTGGTTGAGAGCTTTGCAGGTTGAGACGATTTTGGGTTTTTGTTTGGGATTTTACTCATCATTTGATATTTGGGATTCTGATTGGTTTTTTAGTTGAAAAAGTTGAGACGTTCGCCTTCGGCTCTCTAGGTTGAGAACTCGTCCTACGGACTTCGTGGTTGAGAGCTTCGCAGGTTGAGAGATTTGGGTATTTGTTTGAGATTTTACTTCATCATTGAGTTTGCTCCGAAAAGTCGAGAGTAGTGGTTTGTTCTTGAGCCCACAAAATTTTATTTGGTTTCTCTTTGACAACCCTTCCAATGCCGATAGGAATCGGCACCTTTGGTTAGTGGAAACCGTATGGTAACCAAATAAAATTTTGTTCATCGCTTTAATTTTTGGCTGAGTGGACTTTTCGAAGTGGACTCATCATTCGATATTTGGGATTCTGTATTTCAAATAGTTGTAAGATTTTT
>JALVCY010000058.1 GCA_027009605.1 Saprospiraceae bacterium | reverse complement strand
GCATCCCCGCTCAACAAACAGGAGGCTTCTACCGTAAAAATTATGCCCTATTTTTTATGCAAATTGATTTTTTTGCATGTAACTTTGCATGCAATCGTTACACAGTCGGACTCACTTGACTAGCCATGGGCTATTCTCTTGATAATCAACAAATTATAAACAAAATAACCATGTCAAAAAAAGACACCATTCAAAAAAAACGAGTGAACGTATCACTTTCCAACTGGCGGGAGCAGGAAAAAACCGCTTTGGAACTGCTAAAAGCCATTGGAGAATTGAGATTTAATCGTTCGATTGAGCTTGTTTTCTTCAGACACCCCATCTATGACACACGTCCTAGTGAAGTGGTCAGCATGCATCGAGTCTCCAAAAAGTATGTCCCGGAAGTCATCTCCATGAGTACGACGCTATCTATTGCCCAGGCTCTTTTGCTGTTAGAGCATGTGCCGCCATCCAAAATAGATATCGGAAAATTGGCCGTCAAATGGCTGGATGCTAAAACCGATTTTGAGAATATCTATGAATTTGTCAAAGACTATTTCGATGAATCCAAGCTTCCTTCTAACGGAGTGCAAAAAGAGCCTAAGGATATTGTATTGTATGGATTTGGACGTATTGGCCGTTTGGTCGCAAGACGTATTGTCTATCAAACAGGTCGGGGCAGCCAACTTAGATTAAGAGCTATTGTTGTCCGACCCAAAATGGCTTCCAAAGCCGAAGAACTTGAAAAGAGAGCGGCTTTGTTACGTTATGATTCTATTCATGGAAAATTTCACGGCGTAGTCATCGTAGATGCAAAAAATAGCGAACTCATCATTAATGGCAACCGGGTAAAGTTTATTTTTGCCAAAGGACCCGACGAAATTGATTACACCAAATATGGCATTGACAATGCGATGGTTATTGATAATACCGGGGTCTGGAGAGACAAAAAGGCGCTGTCCGGGCATCTAAGACCGGGAGTTACACAAGTCATGCTAACGGCTCCCGCCAAGGACATTCCCAATATCGTTTATGGTGTCAACCAAAATACCTTGAACATCGCAAAAGACAAAATATTTAGTGCAGCTTCTTGCACCACCAATGCCATTGTTCCGCCTTTGCAGGTGTTAGACAATGTGTTTGGAGTGGAAAAAGGGCATATTGAGACCATCCATGCCTACACAAATGACCAAAATCTTTTGGATAACTTCCATAAGAAGCCTCGGCGCGGACGGGGTGCACCTATTAATATGGTGTTGACCACAACCGGAGCGGCCAAAGCCGTTGCAAAGGCTTTACCACAGCTTAAAGATAAATTGACCGGTAATGCGGTGCGTGTACCGGTGCCGGACGGCTCCATTGCTATTTTGAATTTGACCTTAAAGAAAAGAGTAACGGTAGAGCAAGTCAATGCGGCATTAAAAGAAGCAGCTTTAACCGGGCCTTTGATGGATCAGATTCAGTACTCTGATGACACGGAATTTGTATCTACTAGTTTGATTGGCTCCACAACTGCTTGCACGATAGATGCACCATCCACCATTGTGTCTAAAGATGGCTTATCGGTCACCATCTATTCATGGTATGACAACGAGCATGGTTATTCTTCCCAAGTCATACGCTTGGCCAAAATGGCTTCTAAGGTCTTGAGATACGTTCCATTTTAGGATATGGATAGACTTACGTCAAAAAAGCCCTGACCGGATTGGTTGGGGCTTTTTTTTTGGAATGCTAATCCGGGAATGGGATTTTCTTACTCCAATTTACATCTGTAGTCCCAACCATACAATATTGCAATACTGTCCCCAAAATATTTAAAGACTTTTATCATAAAATCCCCAAAAATCCCCTTTGCAGAAAGGGGATTTTATGGCCTTTAAATATTTTGGGGAGAGAATCCCAAGAAGGAGCAATTATCCAAAAGCACACCTAGATATCCACCTGCAAATTGTAACTATTTGTTGTCAAAGGTTGAGTACACTCCTAAAACTCAGGTGTAGGGGCTTGCTCTTGGGGCCACAAAATTTTATTCTGTTTGCTTCTTTATGGTTAACCCTCTAAATCTCCCTTTTTAAAGGGTCCCGATAATTATCGGGATGCGGAAAACAGAATAAAATTTTGTTTATCGCTTTACTTTTTGGCGGAGTGGTCTTTTCGGAGCCAACTCAATTTTATTATGTTTAGAGATTTTGTTCAACCTGCCCGATGCAGGCGGGTCGTTCAGCTGTTCAACTGAAACACTGATAATCAACATGTTGGCGTTCAATATGTGCTTCGCACGTTCAAATTGCCCTTCGGGCGTTCAATTGCCTTCGGCGTTCAAGGGGGACGCTCTTGGCTGCCTACCATTGACGCTTAACCTTTGACCTTTAATTAAACCGTTCATCGCCTTCGGCGTTTAATTCGCCAAAGCTCTTTTTTAATGCGCCTTACCACTAAGGCCACTTAGTTTTGCACTAAGATTACACTAAGGCATCTTAGTGCAATCTTAGTGTCTTCTGCGTGCTCTTAGTGGTTAGGCTGTTGCCCCGCTTTGACCTTTAATTCTGCCTACCACAAAAATGCCTATTTTCTATCTAAAAATTGGGGCACCTAAACAGTTACTAATTTTTTTTGCAAAAAAAAGAACCCCGCCGGAACAAATCCGTCCTGTCCAATTGTTATAGGGGTGTATTTCAAATAAAACGAGATACAATCACTTTTAAAAAACAGAATAATATGCAAGATTTTCCAAGAGAACATCGCATAGCCTGTCCTAAGAAGTAGATGATTGTCTTTTAAGCCTGTCATCTCTACAGGCGAATTTACAAAATAAGAATTAAGAATAGTTATGCCCAGCGCATCCTGCCAAGAGCCGGTCTCTTAGCACCAAATGCCGAAGGTCATACTATCCAAAAATAAAACTACTTTACAAAAGTGTAAGGCTGGCTAATAATGCCTTTTCCGAAAGGTAAAAAGATACTGCGTGTTGCCCGCAGTCTAAAATATGCTCCTCCTAAAGCCGGGACATATCGTAAAATAGGCAAAGTAATGTACTCCGAAGGGTGGTTTGCCCCATCAAAACGAGTCGGCAAATTTGGTTCGTATAAAGCACTTTGCGGAAGTGTGAAAAGCGAGCAGTAGTCATAGACGCAGAGCGTTGCTTGCAAAACGTGTAGTGGTCTATGGTATCGGGGATTAAGCAGCTTATCCCGGAAATGGCTAAAGGGGAAAAATGGGTTTCCGGAAGTCTTCGGACAAAGCGACTAATGTGTAGGCGAAGTGCCTGTCGGTAAAAGTGAAAACTTTTATTCATGCTCGAAAGGGATTTGGAACCGATAGCCGGATATCGGTGAAAAATAGTTGATGACTGCGATGGTCGAAACAGATGCGGTCAAAGGCTAGAAGAATGCACATTAGTATTGCTGTGGCGATGCAGATCATCATCGTATGGTAAAGTGAGTGAAGGGCTGGCCACTCGTGTGCTTACGCTATATTTCTTTCGGTTTTTAGCCAGAAATTTGAAATTTTAAAGAAATATAGTTGGTCACTCACATCAACGTGTAGAAGTGCTAAGCGTTGTTTTTTGATTGCCGAATAGTTCAATTGGTTAGAGCACCGGAATTTGACTCCGGAAGTTTCAAGTTCGAGTCTTGATTCGGTAACATAATCAGTGGTTAATTCAGTTGGTAGAATTCACGCTTTGGGAGCGTGGTGTCGCAAGTTCGAGTCTTGCACCACTGACTTTTTTATTGGGATGTAGCTCAGTTGGAAGTAGCATTCGGCTTTTAACCGAAGGGTCGTGGGTTCGAGCCCCACCATCCCAACTACCAAATCAGGTCGGATTGGTAAGCTCGCAGCAAAGCGAAGAGATTGCTAAGCCGAACCGGAAGCATGTTATAAAGATAGCGTGCTTTGTGTTCAATCCGAAAAGTCGGGTGTTGGAATTTGCTCTTTGCTCCACAAAATTTTGTTTTGTTTCTTTATCACAACCCTACCATAGGTTTCCCTTTCTGAAAAGGAAACCTAATGGTAACAAAACAAAATTTTGTTCATAGCTTTAATTTCTGGCAGAGTGGACTTTTCGGAGCGGACTCATTGTTCAAGCGTTCAACTGATTCTCATACCTGATTGATTATCAGCGGTTTCAGTTGAACAGTTGAACGATTGAACAAAATCTCCAAACAGAATAAATTGGTGACAAAAATATTGAGTTTTGTGGAATCAATTCAAAGATTACATGGTGATTGTCGAACAGCGGTTAGTTCACCTGATTGTGGGTCAGGAGGCTTCGGTTCGAATCCGAGCAGTCACCCAAAAGGAGATATAGCACAACGGTAGTGCAGTGGATTGTCTATCCAAAGGTTGCCGGTTCGAATCCGGTTATTTCCGCAAGCTGCTTCAGTAGGTGGTCAGAGCAAATGCCTTATATGCATTTAGACAAAGGTTCGACCTCTTTCTGAAGTACTAAAAACTCCTATTCAAAGGAATGGTGAGCGATTACAAGCGATACTGGTGTTAATGGCAGCATACGAGATTTCCAATCTTAAGGTGAGCGTTCGAATCGCTCGTGTCGCTCGATATTACAATTCTTGGAATATAACTCAATTGGTTAGAGTACCGGTCTGATATGCCGGAAGTTATTGGTTCGAGTCCGATTATTCCAACCAAAGGCATCATTGGTGTTAATGGTAGCACAATTGTTTTGTAAGCAATAGGTCTAAGTTCGACTCTTAGATGAAGCTCAATGGAGATATGGTCTAAAGGAAAAGACGCAGCACTTCGGATGCTGATGATGTGGGTTCGAGTCCTACTATCTCCTCCATTTCCGTCGTTCAAAGGAAGGACCTTGCGCTTCTAACGCAAAGATGCAGGTTCGAGCCCTGCCGGAAATACAAATACATTGCGAGATGGACTGGAGTAGGTCCCAGCCCGGGTTCATGTCCCGTACAACGTGGGTTCGAATCCCACTCTCGCAACAATTGAAGTGAACGAATGCCCTAGTGAAAGCAACTTGGCATTCGAGATCCTTCCCAAAAGGTAATGTAGCTCAGTAGTGAAGAGCGTCGGTTTGAAACGCCGAAGGTCGCTAGTTCGATTCTAGCCGTTACCACCAAATGCGAGAATAGCTCAGTTGGTTTAGAGCATTGGTTTAACACACCAAAGACCGTAGGTTCGAATCCTACTTCTCGTACCAAAAGGGAGATGTAGCTCAGTTGGTAGAGCGGGTGCTTGTTAAGCATTAGGTCACAGGTTCGAGCCCTGTCGTTTCCGCAAAAAATGGGACTTTGGCGCAATTTGGCTAGCGCATTTCGTTTGCACCGAAAAGGTTGAGAGTTCGAGTCTCTTAGTAATGAAGCGAGAATAAAGTGCTCGAATATGCGCAGTTATTTCTTCATTATTGATTTATTGGTGTTGAATGGTCTTAGCAGGTTGGTTTTATTAAAGCGACAAGGCTTGTCTCCGCAGATATAGATACCAAAACAAAATCAAGACGTAAGTTACTAATTATTTTTAATTACGCAGGTTAAAACACGGCTTTTTATTGGGTATTATCTAAATAG
>JALVCY010000057.1 GCA_027009605.1 Saprospiraceae bacterium | reverse complement strand
TGCAAAAAGTAAGGCTAATGCTAAATCTAAAACCAAACCCAAATCCAAAGTAAAAACAGCTAAAACTTATCATCTAAAAGGGCCTAAAAAGAGTAAAAAAGCGACTTCTAAAGCATCTTATGATAGTAAGGAATTGGAGGGCGCAGAGATTTTGACGGGTTCTAATTATCATGATTTTGATTTGTACAAGGTACAAGTGATGCGTCCCAAAAAAGCCGGATTCGGTGTCCAAGTCGGACTGTTAGAGAATTATGAGAACGTGTTTAAGTTTATCGCTGATCTTCAAGAAGACTTTTTTAAGAATATTTTGTTGAGTGTGGAAGAAGGGCCGGATGGTTCTCAATATCGTATTATCTTAGGCCCTTTCCCGACTAAGGATCAGGCTCAAAGTTATCGGAATAGCTTGGCTAAGAAGAAAAAATTGAATGGGTTTGTAGTGAGTTTGAAGAATTTGGCTAAGGCTCGTTGATTTATTTTTGGGTCTTTGGTCTTTGGGGCGCGCCTGTGGCGCTTTTGGTCTTTGGTAGCGTTAGTTGATTCACTCGCTTCGCTCGTTAGTTGATTCACTCGCTTCGCTTGCAAGCTTCGCTGGTTGATTTGCTTTGCTAGTTGAGAATTTTGGGTTTTTGTGGGGATTTTTACATCATTATTGGATATTTGGGAATCTGTATTCGATATTCTCTGTTGGTTGAGAAAGGTTGAGATGCTCGCTACGGGTCGCAAGGTTGAGAACTTTGCAGGTTGAGACGATTTGGTAGGGACGCACGGCCGTGCGTCCCTACGTCAATATCCACAAAAATACCTATTTTCTATCTAAAAATTGGGGCTCCTAAACAGTTACTAATTTTTTTGTATTTTTGCGAAAGCAATAACGATATAATATGCAGCTGAGTACAATTTTGGGCGATTTCGCTACCTATTTTAAAGGGCTCTTCAATATTTATGATGATACAGATTGGAAGGGAGCAACAGATGATATAAAGAATGGGATTCACTATCGCGGTGCGAATTTGTGGACGCTTATTTTTGCGATTTTGATTGCTTCGGTGGGTCTGAATGTGAACTCTACGGCTGTGGTAATCGGGGCGATGCTGATTTCTCCGTTGATGGGACCGATATTGGGTATTGGGCTGTCCCTAGGGACGAATGACATTGGGTTGTTTAAAGATTCGGGGCGAAATTTGTTGATTGCACTGGTCATCTCTGTGTTGACTTCGGCATTGTATTTTTGGTTGACCCCCTTGCATGAGGCACAATCGGAGTTGCTTGCGCGAACGCGTCCGACAATTTTTGATGTTTTAATTGCTACTTTTGGTGGATTGATCGGGATTATAGTGAGTACCCGGGAAGGATACTCCAATGCTATTCCCGGGGTGGCGATTGCAACAGCTTTGATGCCCCCGCTTTGTACGGCAGGGTATGGATTGGCTTCCACTAATTGGGAATATTTCTTTGGCGCTTTGTATTTGTTTTTTATCAATGGGATATTTATTGCGCTGGCGACTATGGTGGTAGTGCGATACCTGAAATTTCCGATGCGCTCCTATATAGATGCAAAAACGGAGCGGCGGGCACGAAATGCTATTATATTTTTGGCCTTAATTACGATTATTCCTAGTGTATTTGTGGCGATTAATGTGGTTCAAGAAGTGGTGTTTACCCAAAAAGCGGAACACTTTATAGGTACACACTTTAATTTTGATAATCGCACGGTCATTAAATATGAAACGATTTTTGATAAGAAAGAACCCATCATCGAAGTCACGCTTTTGGGGGAGCGTATGGATGACCGGGATATCATGGATCTTCAATCTAAATTGAGCGCCTTCGGCCTAGGACAAGCCAAACTCAAAATCAAGCAATTCAACGAAGATCTCAACGACGAACTGGCCGATATGAACAAAAATCTTCGTACCGAAATTCTTGAAGATCTCTATAAACGAAATGATGAGCTAATTTCTGCAAAGAATAAAGAAATTGCCCGCTTAGAGCATCAACTTCAGGCGCTGACAAAGGATCAAAAACGACCGATTGCCAAGATTTTTAAAGAATTGGAAGTCTT
Source organism: Saprospiraceae bacterium (assembly GCA_027009605.1). Lineage (GTDB taxonomy): Bacteria > Bacteroidota > Bacteroidia > Chitinophagales > Saprospiraceae > HyVt-613. The sequence continues at coordinate 3,465 of JALVCY010000057.1, read as the reverse complement.
GTATCCTGAAATTTTGGAATTTGGGTATGACTTTGTCGTTCGGGCTAATGATTCTGCTTTGGATACCATCCCGGTTGCTTTGGTGCGTACTAAAAAGCCCCTGAAGAAGATTAAACGGCGGAGTTTGGTGGAATTTTTGAAGGCTCGGTTGGAATTGGATACTGTTCAGTTGGTGGTTTATTGAATTTTTCGTTAGTTGATTCACTCGTCCTTCGGACTTCGTTAGTTGACTCGCTGCGCTAGTTGAAGAAGTTGAGACGTTCGCCTACGGCTCTCTGGTTGAGAACTCGTCCTACGGACTTCGTGGTTGAGAGCTTCGCAGGTTGAGACAATTTGGATTCTTACTTGGATTTGGATTTCATTATTCGACATTCGATATTCGATATTCTGTTAAGTTTTTAGTAGAGAAAGTTGAAGGAGTTGATTCGCTACGCTAGTTGATTCACTCGTCCTTCGGACTTCGTTAGTTGATTCGCTGCGCTAGTTGAAGAAGTTGAGACGTTCGCCTACGGCTCTCTGGTTGAGAACTTGTCCTGCGGACTTCGGGGTTGAGAGCTTGGCAGGTTGAGATGATTTGGATTTTTGATTGAGATTTTAATATATTCTTTGATATTGGAATTCTGTTTGGTTTTTCGTTGAAGAAGTTGATTTGCCGGCAGGCTTGGTTGGTTGTGAGATTTTGAGACGTTTGTAGGTTGGTAGAGATTAGTGAGAATTAAGTTGTAAAATCGTCGTGTGAGCATACCAAAACTTGTGTAAAATACCTACCTTTGGGGCTCGTTCAACTATCAAAAATTGGAAGAATGATACTAATCACAGGAGCCGGCGGGCAAATAGGGGGTGTGTTGACCAAAGCCTTGCAACAAAGATACGGATTGAGCCATGTTTTGCCTACGGATATACATGCGGGGACGTTCGATGGGAATCTGTTTGAATTGCTTGATATTACTGATGTAGAAAGATTGCGGAAGTTGGTCGTTAAATATTCGGTAACGGAGATTTATCATTTGGCCGCCGTCCTGTCTGCTCGAGGGGAGAGCCATCCTATACCTACTTGGGATATCAATATGAAGGGCTTACTGAATGTGCTGGAAATGGGTCGAGAAGGTCTGGTTGAGAAAATATTTTTTCCGAGTTCTATCGCTGTGTTTGGGGATGAAGTTCCTTTGGATTTTGCGCCCCAATTTGGGGCTTTGATTCCTAAGACGGTGTATGGTATTTCCAAAGTAGCGGGAGAATCCTGGTGTAATTATTACCACCTAAAATATGGGGTGGATGTGCGCTCGGTACGTTTTCCGGGAATTATCGGATATGAGACCTTGCCCGGGGGCGGGACAACCGATTATGCCGTGGAGATTTATCATGCGGCAGTCAAGGGGGAACGCTTTGTGTGCTATATTGCTCCGGATGTAAAAATGCCGATGATTTATATGAAAGACGCTATTCGTGCCGTTATAGAGTTGATGGAAGCGCCTAAAGAGCGTGTCCAGGTTAGAACTTCTTATAATCTAGCCAGTATGAGTTTTGCGCCAGCGGAGATATATGCGGCTATCAAAAAGGAGATGCCGGGGTTTGAGATTGCGTATGAACCGGATTTTAGGGATGAGATTGCTCGGTCTTGGCCGGATCAATTGGATGACGAACGAGCCCGGACGGATTGGATGTGGTTGCCGGAATTTGACTTGGAATCTATGACAAAAGATATGATATTACACTTGTTGGAACAGAATGCCGAAATCCGATGAGTTTTGCCTAAAAAATGCGCTTATGCCAAAGGTGTTGCCCCGTGGTGCTTTCATTTTATTCTTCCTTGTGCTTGCTTTGGGCGTATTTGGGCAACCTGATTTTTACCATCATTTGACGATTAGCCGGGCAGATAGCTTGCGGGGTCAACTTCGTCCGGAAAGAACTTGTTATGATGTCGGATATTATCATTTGGGGGTGAGTCTGGATATTCCCAACCGGACGGTGTATGGCTTTAGTGAAATAACTTATCGTATTCTTCGAGACTTTCGACGGTTGCAAATTGATTTGTTTGCCAATATGGCAATCGACTCTATCGTGCAAAATGGGGTCACTCTTGCGTATGAGCGTGATGAAGATGCCGTATTTGTGGATTTTCCGGAAGGACAACAAACGGCTAGTCTAGTCGGGACAATCAAGATTTATTACCACGGTCAGCCCAAAGTAGCGAAAAATCCGCCTTGGGATGGTGGTTTTTCATGGACTCAAGATTCGGACGAATCTCCTTGGGTTCTTGTCTCGTGCGAGGGGATAGGCGCCAGTCTTTGGTGGCCTAACAAAGATCATTTGTCGGATGAGCCGGATAGTATGGATATAGAGATTGTTGTTCCCGATAGTTTGATGGCGGTGTCGAACGGTATTTTGGTATCAGAACAAAAGATGCCTGACCATCAAAAAAGTTATCACTGGCATGTGAGTTACCCGATTAATAATTATAACGTAACGCTTTATGCCGGTCGATACGCCCATTTTCATGAATATTACGTGGCGATGGACGGGGATTCCTTGGATTTGGACTATTATGTCTTACCGGAGCATTTGGCGAAAGCTAAACAACATTTTGCGCAAGTGCATGAAATGTTGCGGATTTACGAAAGTTATTTGGGCAAATATCCATTCTGGAAAGATGGTTATGCGCTGGTAGAATCCCCGACTTTGGGTATGGAACATCAAGGGGCTATTAGCTATGGCAACAAGTATAAGCGCGGCTATCTCGGCGGTAGAATCCTTAAAAATATGGATTGGGATTACATCATCATTCACGAAAGTGGGCATGAATACTGGGGCAATAGTGTGAGTTGCAATGACCTTGCGGAAATGTGGTTGCACGAGGGATTTACGACGTATATGGAGGCGTTGTACGTGGAGAAAAAATATGATTATGAGACCGCAGTGGAATATTTGCTTTCGCAAAAAAAGAATATCCGGAATCATGCACCGATAGTCGGGCCAAAGGGTGTGCATTTCAGACCGATGTATTCGACCGATCAATACTATAAGGGCTCATGGATATTACACAGCTTGCGGAATGCGATAGATAATGATAGTTTGTGGTTTGCGATATTTCGGGGATTTTATGAGGCGCATGCTTTGTCTCATGCGACTACCCAAGATTTTGTGACTTACGTAAATGCCCAAACAGGAGGGGATTACACCGCTTTTTTTGAGCAATATCTTAATTATGCCCGGCCCCCAAAACTACTTTATAGACTCCAACAGAGACACGGGAAGTTGTGGTGTCAGTATAAATGGGAAGCAGACGTAAAAGGATTTGATATGCCGGTACGTGTCGGTCGCCCGGGGCATTTTATGCGCCTACACCCCAATACCAAAGAGTGGAAAGAAATTAATCTAGGAAAAATGAAAACCCGTGCTTTTCGTGTGGATGACTCGGGGTTTTATGTTTTTGGTGAGCGGGTGGGGTGGTGAGGAGGGGGATTA
>JALVCY010000056.1 GCA_027009605.1 Saprospiraceae bacterium | reverse complement strand
CACGTAGTCTATTTTGGGGCCGACCGCCAATCCGGTATTGGAAGGCAGTGTCCAAGGTGTCGTCGTCCAAGCAAGAAAGTAAAGATTATCGTCATCAATGGCATCAAAAACCGGTTTGGAGACATCGTTTTTAATGACTTTGAACTGCGCCACAAGCGTGGTATCCGAAACATCTTTGTAGCAACCGGGTTGGTTGAGTTCGTGGGTGCTTAGACCGGTGCCGGCTGCAGGTGAGTAAGGTTGGATGCTTAATCCCTTGTATAACAGTTGTTTATCGTACAATTTTTTGAGAAGAAACCACACCGATTCGATGTAATCGCTCTTAAAAGTGATGTATGGATTATCCAAATCTACCCAGTACCCCATTTTTACCGTCAGGTCATCCCACACGTCTTTAAATTTCAGGACGGTTTCCTTACAGCGGCGGTTGTATTCGTCCACAGAAATTTTCTTGCCGATATCTTCTTTGGTGATGCCGAGTTCTTTTTCGACTTTCAGCTCGACGGGAAGGCCGTGTGTATCCCATCCGCCCTTGCGGGAAACGCGTTTTCCTTTGAGCGTTTGGAAGCGGCAAAAAGTATCTTTGACCGTGCGACCCATCACGTGGTGAATGCCGGGCATCCCATTGGCCGAAGGAGGGCCTTCAAAAAAGACAAAGGTGTTGTTGGGGTCTCTTTGCTCGATGCTTTTTTCAAAAACATCGTTTTCTTTCCAGAATTGGAGAATTTCTTTGTCTATCTGTGGTAGATTTAAACCCTTGGGTACTTTGTACATTTGCGTATTGCTTTTGGCGGCAAAAAAATAAGGTTAGGTAATTGTCTTTCGACAAACGGACTCCGTGTAGTAAAGACAATTTTGGTGCTTAGTTGGTTCTTGTCGGCTAAAATGACTCTAATTAGCTGCTTTCGCCAAAAAAAAGTAAGTCAGCCGAGGAAGTTTAATGTTATTAGAGAGAACACAAATTTGGCATCAAAAATGAAGTGTGCAAAGGTACAAATACTTATGGAAAAAAGAGAGATTAGATGGAAATAGCCCCTGTTTTTGACATATTTTGGATGTATTTTATGTATAAATTGGTGATTTAGTCTTAAGGAGAATATTATTGTTAAAAATATGTCTTAAAAAATTAGTAATATTTAATTTACTAGGAATCAATTAGTTGTGATAATATGCTTGTTTGCAAGCAGCGTTTTTTGGAAGAAGGAAGGATGCGGGTGGGTGGAAAATACCTAAAATAGGGTATTTAGTTTGGGTGCAATAGGTTTATCTTTGTTCCATCGTTTAGATAATAGGCGAAATTCCGAGACCCATGAACATATCGCTCCCTATTTCCCAAGATAGGTCTTGCAAATTTTTGTCTAATTGACGTTAAGAGAATATAATGTCCGCCCTGTTGTAACAGGATGGTCGTATATTCGTTTTTAGATGACCAAAACCGAAAAAGCATGGCAAGGCTTATACTTAGTTTGCTAATACTCCTTATTGGAGTTAATATAGGAAAGAGTCAATTGACCTTGAAAGCTTCAGACATCGTGCAAAATGTAGGTGAAGAAGTAATCATAGATATTGAAGCTGTAAAGGGAGTAGATAGCATTGCAGCCATGCAATATGCGATGAGTTGGGATACTGCCATTCTTGAATTTGTCGAAGTGGTCAGCTTATGGCTTCCCCCCCTAGATGACAACGATATTTCCGCTAATTTTGGTTTTTATAATTTGGATAAAGGTATTTTGCCATTTGTCTGGGCGGAGCCTAATTCAGATAACATGTCGATTCCAGACCATACTGTCTTGATGCAGTTAAAGTTCAAGGTGATTGGCTCGGGCAATAGTTCTTTTGATTTTATTTCTACAAGTTTTTTACAAATAGGCTTTTTTAAGCAGTCCGGAGATACTGTAGCTGTAATCCTAAATCCGGGAAGTGTTAGTACTCCGGTGAGTGTCTCCACGATTCCAGAAGTCTCTACGTTAAGCATTTCTCCTAATCCAACATCAGAAGATATAACCATTAGCTTCTCTTATACCGACCCCATTGATTTAGATTGGTCGGTTTATAATATGAATGGTCAAGAGCTGCATACAGGCTTTTTGCCGAAAGGCTTCAAAACACAAACAATAAAAATCGATAGGGATATTTTTCCCGAAAAAGGTGTGTATCTGTTTTCCGCAAGGAGCGCTCAAGGAGTGCTTACGCGAAAATTGATACTACAATAAATTTGTTCATCCCAAACCTAACAAAGATGTTTAGAAAATTACTTTTTATCACGCTATTGGCATCGGTATTTTCGATTAGCGCAAGAGCACAGAAGACGGTGACGCTTCATTTTAATCCCTTAGATACGACTGTTGACGTGGGGAGCTCTGTAAATTTGAAACTTGAGCAGACGGGCATGTCCACGATTTCTGCTGTACAGCTAAAATTTCAGTGGGATCCGAATGTATTGACGTTTGTTGATCCATTGCAGAATATGGATCCGGAATTTGCCGGTTTTTCAAAGAATATCACAGACTCCACCTATTCTTTGGTGTGGATAGACTTGTCGAATCCACCAGCTAATCATGCCTTTGGACCATTGCTGTTTGAGATTCCCTTTACTGTGGATAGTGTGGGGACTTCACAGGTGTATTTTACTCAAGCGATTATGGGAGAGCAAGATAATTCTGTGACTTATACAGTGTTGACCGATACCGCAACGATAAATGGGGTTACACCCGGAGCAGCTGCTCCTTTGGTCTTACAGGCCGGTTCTGCTTCAGTAGATATGAATGGAGACACTTGTATAGATGTGCAGGTGGTTTCCGGTTTTACAGATATAACTACTTTGAATTTTAGCTTGGGATGGGATAATATCATAGCACAATATCAATCAGTAACCAATATGAACACTACCTTGGGTTTGGCGGCGGCTAATTTTGTTACGTCTCAAACTACATCCGGTCAGTTAGGTTTTACCTATTCCGGAGCGGGGGCTGATTTATCTGCAGGTGATGTCTTATTCAGTGCTTGTTATACAGGGATTGGAGCCGAAGGTTCTTCTACTGCAATTTCATTTGGAGAGACGCCTACTGCTACGGTTGTTGAAAATAGCTCAGGTGCTATAGCCAATACATTTAACAACGGAGCCCTATCCATAAATACTTCGGGCGGTGGAGGTCCTACAACGGATACCGTCTTACATTTGATGATTCCGGATACGCTGACGACTGTTGGTGCTAATGTTTGCGTACCTATTACTGTCCGGAATTTTAATCTAATGGATGTGGCCAGTTTTAGCATAAGCTGGGATACATCTATTATCAAGTTATCTAGCATGACTAGTGCGGATAATCCAAATAATCCGGGTAATATGTTGGGTGCATTTAATACCAACGATACGACAGGTGGTCATCTGGGATATGCTTATTTTGAATTCTCGCAAGGTGTATATGCTACTTTACCGGATTATACCACTTTGGTGGAGGCCTGTTTTGATGTCGTAGGAGCGGTAGGAGATTATAGCCCGTTGGTTTTTACAGATAGCCCGGTAAGTGTTACGGCTCAAGACTCCAGCCATTTTGAGACTTCCACCTTCATGACTGTGGATACAAGTGCAGGAAGTGTGTCTATTCCGGCAGTGACTTTAGATACCTTTCACCTTTTTGCAGCACAATCAGACTGTACTCAAGGGGTGATGCCGGGGGATACAATAGCTGTTGATTTCTTGGTAGATAACTTGGTGAACATGACCGGTTTTCAGGCTCGTTTCCCGGTAGATACGAACAAATTGGAGTTTTTGTCTGCCTTGACACAAGAGTATATCCCTCACGACTTTTTTAACTTAGTAAATTTTTCCGGAACTAATTTGACCTTGTTATGGACTGCACCAAATGCAACACCTTACACTTGGGCTCCGGATAGTACCAAGATTGTGACGATATATTTTGCGGCTAAGACGAGCAGTTCTGCCGGTGATGTGGTAGATTTTATCTTTGATGACTCTTTTACATCTGCAGGAGGGCCAAATGGAGACGTGCCGGCTGTGGCGCATGATATGCCACTTCATATTGTGGCTCCGCTTGCGCTAAATGCAACCGTAACGAACTTGAGTTGTGATGCAACAGATGATGGGGCGATTTCATTGGCTCCAACCGGTTGGACAGGTGGTTATACCTATGAGTGGACAGGGCCGGGTGGGCCATATTCAGGTAGCAGCTTGACCGGATTACATGCCGGGACTTATAATGTAACGGTTACTTCTTGTAATCAATCAGTGACAGATAGTTTTGTTTTAGAAGAGCATGCAGGATTTGCCGTCAGTGTGACTAATCTTGTTAATGAGGCATTCCCTCCGGGTAATAATGGTACGGCTACGGTTGCAGGCAGTGGTGCCGGACCTTATAATTATAACTGGACAGGTCCGGGCGGTCCTTATTCCGGAGCAACTATTTCCAACTTAGCAGAAGGAACCTATTTGGCTATCGTGGATGATGGCGCCGGTTGCACGACTTCCTTAGCGGTAGGAATCGCCCGCCTAACAGTATCCGGTACTTCTGAAAACGTGACTTGTAATGGCGCTAGCAATGGTTCAATAACCTTGTCAGTGTCAGGAGGTTCTGCGCCATATTCTTATCAATGGAGTGCCGGTCCGGGCGGTTCTGCGCCAACAGGATTAGCGGCTGGAGATTATACCGTGACGGTATCAGATGCTACTACTGCAAATGTTGTTCTGAACTTTACATTGACGGAGCCAACTCCAATAAATATACAACTGGATGGGACGGTGAGCACTCAATCCGGAATGAATAACGGAGCCGTTAATATTAGTGTGTCCGGTGGTACACCAAATGGTAGTGCTCCGTATTATAGTTTTGCTTGGTCAAATGGAGCAACCACAGAAGATTTGTCCGGAGTGGGAGTGGATAGTTATACCGTGACTGTGACGGATGCTAATGGTTGTACACAAGTTGGTGGGCCTTATACGGTGTCTGCTTTTGGAACACCAAACCCCACGGTCGTTGTAGATAGTGTGGATTGTAACGGACAGAGCAATGGCTCTATTACAATTACATCTATTGCGAGTGGTACGGCTCCCTATACTGTAACGATGAATGGTGCAAATAATCAGACAACTGACGGGACTTCAGCTGTGGTTTATAATGGATTGGCAGCGGGAGATTATACCATGCACGTGACAGATGCCAATACAGAAGATACTACTTTTGTTTTGCATGTTGGCGAGCCGGGTGTTTTGACTATAATTGATCAAAATATTACTCCTAGTTCAGGTGTGAATGGAGTTATTACCTTTAATATGCAAGGTGGTACTCCATCTTATCAATATGATTGGGATCACAATGCTTATGACGGCATAGAGGATATATATGGATTACAAGCAGAAGATTATACAGTGACCGTGACGGATGCACACGGCTGTACAGTGAGCCAAACTTTTACAGTACCTTCCGCAAGTGTTCCGGTTCCTTCGGTTGCGGTTTCAGATGCAACTTGTAATGGGGAGAGTACGGGGGTTATAACCATCACGTCGATTGCAGGAGCTAATCCGAATTTTACGATAACGGGTCTTAATCCGAGTCAAACTACTGACGGTACCAATGCTGTAACGTATTCCGGATTAGCAGCGGGGGCTTACTCTTTGACGGTAACAGATAATATTGGAGTAGATACTAGTTTTACTATAACCGTAGGAGAACCGTCTCCTATTACCTTCAATATCATTAATGTAACCAACGAAGTCGTTCCACCGGGAAGTAATGGAAGCATTGATATGGACGTGAGCGGTGGGACGCCCAATGCAAGTGCACCATTTTATAGCTATCAGTGGACAGGAGGGTACAATACAGAAGATATTGCAGGTCTGACACAAGGTACTTATACTTTGACTGTGGTGGATGCTGCGGGATGTGTTAAAACTTCGACTCCGATTGCGGTCGGACAAGATATGGCCAGCTTTGGTTGTTCTACAGATGTAACAGATACGGATTGTCCAAATTCTGAAAATGGAAAGATAATCTTGACGGTGGCAGGCGGTGCCTTGCCAATAAGTTATCAGTGGTATAAAAATGGGCTACCAGTGGCTACGACCAAAAATTTGACGGATATAGGAGCCGGTTTTTACTCTGTGACAGTGACGGATGCTAATGGAGCGACTACATCTTGTAGTGGTACGGTCAGTCAAGAGTCTTTCTTGATTGGTTCCATAAATGTCTTGTCAGATTATAATGGTTATAATGTGAGCGGTTTTGGAAAAACGGATGGTCGGGCGCAAGCTGTTCCGGAAAATGGAGCTGTTCCATATCAGTATAAATGGTCAAATAATGAACTTACGCAAATTGCGACATCTTTACCCGGAGGACAAAGCACTGTAACTATAACGGATAATTTGGGTTGTGAAGTAATTGTTAGTGAAAACTTGACCGAACCGGATGCATTGACTTGCGCAACAACGGTGACAAATACACCTTGTGTGGGGTCATCGGATGGAGCCATTGATTTGGCTGTGTCGGGCGGAGCTACAGATTATAATTATTCATGGACGGGACCTAGTTTCTCATCCGGAGCACAAAATATTTCCGGTTTGGCAGAAGGTGTTTATTTGGTAACGGTTACGGATGCTAATGGCAATACCACGGCGTGTAGTGGTACGGTGGCGGCATCTTCGGATATTTCCTTGTCGTTTGAAGATTTGTCAGATTATAATGGATATAATGTCTCTTGTTCAACTTGTAGTGATGGTTCAGTTAATTTGGTTGCAAGTGGAGGCCAAGCGCCCTATCATTATGCTTGGAGCAACGGGGATGCAAGGCAGCAGCCGGATACATTGCGTGCCGGAGTGGTAAGTGTGACGGTGACTGATGATTTGGGCTGTACCAAAGAAGGTACTGTGACTATGACGGCTCCGGGTGTCTTTACTTGTAGTGTGGTAACGACTAATACGGTTTGTCCCGGAAGCTCCGATGGTAGTGCCGCTGTGGTTCTTTCCGGTGGGGTTGCCCCGATGGCCGGTTATTTCTGGACAGGTCCCGGAAATCCGCCACAGGATTCATTGATAGAGCAGTTGTCACAGGGAACTTATGACGTAACCGTAACGGATGCGAATGGTGTAACAACATCGTGTAGTGGTGTTGTTGAGCAATTGTCACACTTAACTATTTCGGTTAATTTGACAGCTCCGCCCACATCCCCCACATCCAGCGATGCTAAAGCCAAAGTGATAGCTAACGGAGGGGCAGAGCCATATTCTTATGAGTGGAGTGACGGAGAGACAACGGCAAATGCTACGCAGTTGCCTTGTGGTGTTACGAGCGTGACCGTCACAGATAACTTAGGCTGTGTGGCTACACTGAACTTTGTTATTGTCTGTCCGGGAGAATTATATGCGACCATTGCGACTAAAGACGCCTCCTGTTATGGTGTTTGTGATGGAGAAGCATCTGTGACAAGTGTGGAAGGGGGGACAGCGCCTTATTCTTATGCTTGGAGTACGAGTCAGGCCGGAGTCAAAGTTACAGATATGTGTGCCGGTGTATTTACAGTGACCATCACAGATTTTAATAATTTAACGAAAGTAATTACAGATACAATTGGCCAACCGGATTCATTGTCTATCTCGTTTGCCATTACAAATCCATCTGCATTTGGTAAGTGTGATGGCTCAGCTGTGGCCACGGTGAGTGGGGGGACTCCGGATTATAAGTATATATGGAATGATGGTGGAAATGGGTTGCCACCCACAACGTCTGCAACGATAAAGGATAAGTGTGTGGATGAGTATTTGCTAGTTGTGACTGACGCCAATAACTGTACAGCAATGAAGCGGGTGCGGTTTACGGCACCACCAACGGATGATTGTTTTAATGCGCCGAAGATATTGACTCCCGGAGTCTTAGATGGCAGTAATGATAAATTTATTATTACGTGCTTAGATCCTATAGCTAGAAATGATTTGTCTGTCTATTCAAGATGGGGACAGCTCGTCTTTAGTCAGAAAAATTATGATGGTACTTGGACTGGTATAGACAATGGCGGTAAGTCGTTGCCGGAAGGTGCATATTATTGGGTTTTGACCTATACAGAAAATGGTAAAGAGTTTACCAAGAAGGGTCATGTAACCATTGTTCGATAAAAATAATTGTTTATGCCACCCACGTTATGTGGGTGGCTAAAAATAATTTTCATTCCTGAAAACTAAAAATAAAGAAAAACGATGAAACAGTTTTTTACTTTTTTAATCATATTACTTTCGGTTATAGTGTCAAAAGCTCAAGAAAGTGCCACCTTCTCCCATTATTATGCTTATCCCATTTTGGTCAATCCCGGTTATACCGGCTTTGGAGAGCATCAGCTATTGTTGAATTTTAAAAATAATTGGACAGGGTTTCCGGGGGCTCCAAAAGATTTCTCAGTAAGTTATAACGGACCACTCAATAGCCGTTCCGGTTTAGGGGCGCAAGTCTTTACAGAAAAAGTAGCTTCCTTGCGGATAAATAAATTTCAGCTCAATTATGCCTACCTAGTTCCGGTTAAGGAGTTTAAAGTGGGCGTAGGCTTGTCCGGAGAGTTTCAAAGTGAAAAGATTGAAAGCTCTGTCGCTTCGGATGCTTTGACTCTACCGAATGATGAGGTCTTGCAGGATGCCTTAAATGGCTTGAAGTTGTTCGATGTCTCTTTTGGGGTCTATGCGGAGAGTAAATCCGGATTGTACTTCGGATTTACCTTGCCTAATATGATTCGGGCTCGGCTGGATAATAACGTTGTAGCAGGGAAGGAAGCAGCGAAAGCTTTTCAGAATTATACTTTGAATTTAGGTTTTAAACATGATATGTCAGACTATGGCATTGTGTTGGAGCCATCTGTCATGTTGAGAAATTACAGGACGGTTCCCATTCAAGTTGATTTTAACCTGTTAGCTTCCATACTAGAAAAGAAAGCATTTGGCGGAATCTCTTATCGTGCCGGAGAATCTAGTCGGGGGGGGCTATTAGCAGGTGTCCGTTGGGGATTTGGTACTTTGATGTACTCCTATAACTACTCGTTCCGGAAATTACAGGATTATTCCGGAGGCGGTCATGAAATAAGCCTTAAATTCAACCTGAATAATGCTTTGAATGCTGATGATACGGCTAATGAAAATTTTTAGGGTAGGTAAAATGAGCTTTTTTGCCTAGAAAAGCTATGCTGAGTAGCTGTATATGGTCGAAATGAGCAATTCTTAGAAGGATGAATTCTTGGTATCAAGAATTCATCCTTTTTGTTGGATAAGGTAGGGGCTTTTTTTGAATAAGTGGACATGGAAAATGAAGCTTTTATGATGTCATTTTGAAGAAAAAAATAGGATATATTATGGCGAAAATTAAACCAAAAATACCCTAAATGGTGTATTTGAATTGACTAAATCCCCGTTATCTTTGCCTTAACAGAGTGGCTGACTATTTATTTATTCAGTTATTTTGACTTAATCCCGAATGAAAAACAACTAGTCCAATTTAGTTGATGTTGCTTAGTACACGAGCCCTGAACATGTAAGTTGTGCTAAGTACTTGATACAGAGTTAGTTGGAATAGTCGTAAGTGCCTTTTTTCTTGGATTGAAGGCTATTAAATCGCATTGAGCTTTTACTTTTTTAAGTAAAACAAAGAAACAACAAATAACAAACCATTGAACGTGAACAATTCAATTAGCAATGATTTTGCGGAAAAGCTTTTAGGTATGCCCGGTGGCACGCCTAAAAGCTTTTTTTATGGCTTGTTATCTGTCATAAGAAATTTTTTAATCATTTTTTTTAACCAACAAAAACTTTATCTCATGAAGAAAAACTTCTTTAGATCTAGTGTAGTGAAGACGCTTGTTTTGGGCTTCTCTTTTGTTGCTTTTTTGCTTGTTGCGAACACGACGTTTGCACAATCACAAAAAGCAATTGAAGTAGCCATGGAGCAAGAAATTACTACGCTCAAGCAAGATTTGAGTCAGCAAGCGGCCAATAGCTTAACGGCTCCGACTGCGCAGACTGAAATCAAAGCTGCTGTAAAGTATCGCTTTTACACAATTGCGACTGATTACGTACAAAAGTACGGCATTACTCAAGGTGTGGAAAAGACGTACAATTTGTTCACAGAAAATGGCACCAGACCATCTGCTTATGCAGATCAAGCTAAGGCCGATTTACTTACTCTGCTTAACAGCTTGTAAGATTTTCTAACGCAAAAATTTTTAATCCTATGAAAAGAATATTATTATTTTTCATTTTGGCCGTGTCCACGAGTGCGCTCTTTGGACAAGTTGAAGTTCTTAATGAGAGCTTTGATGGTTTTGCACTACCTGCCGGTTGGACTGTTTCCACGGTAGAAACTGATCCTAGTGATGGCGTCGGTAATGACGGTATCGGTGCATGTGATGCTGCAGCTTTGTTTAGTTTCTCTTGTGATATGCAGGCTCCTGGCACTTATGTCGGGTTTTTTATGGATGGAGATGAGACTGACTTTACAACCGGAGCTGCCGTAATTAATGACGACAACGCTACTAGTGGATTTGATGGTCAAGGAATCATTACCACTCCTGTAATGGATTTGAGTGCTGGTGGTATTAATTTGACCCTTCAGTATGACTTTAACTCCTTATCTTCTGAATTTAGAGTGGAAGCCTACGATGGTGCGGCATGGAATGCGCTTTATACAGCAACTGCTGATGAGCACGGGAATTTGGATTTGGATATTTCTGCTTATACCAATGCAGATTTCCAAGTTCGTTTTGTACACGATGATACAGGAGGCTCTTGGTCTTGGGGTGTTGTTGTTGATAATGTAGTGGTGAATGCCAACACACCTGCTGCTCCAGGCGGGCCTACATGTAACTTGTCTTGTCCTCCTTCTGTGAATTATACATTGGGTTCAGGTGAGTGTAATGTATTGGCTGATTTTACAGTGAATATGGTCGGCTCTTGCCCTCCAACTGTAGTTCCTGGTCCATCTGCTGCTGACTTTACCGGTCCTTTTGCAGAAGCTAATGCTACAACAGCGAATACAAATTGTGTCGATTTTTCTGGAAACCCAGCTACATTGACTATGTCATCTATTGATTTGGCTGCAACTTGTGACCCTGCATTATTATTTGCTACTTATGCAGAGTATGTAATTCCATTTGATGGTACGCTTACTTTTGATTGGTCTTATACTACCGACGATATTAGTGCTACTTGGGATCCATTTGGATACTTCTTTGATGCGTCTAATACTTTCCTAACTTTAGGAGCAATCCAAGGTGGAATTACACAGTTGACACAAGATGGTGTTGGTGCACAGACTGGTACTGCTTCCGTTCAAGTACAAGCCGGTGATTTGTTTAGCTTTATGATTTATACTCAAGATGGCTTGTTTGGTGCCGGTTCTGTTGATATCACGAATATGGTATTACAGGCTCCAGATCAAGTAAATACTTACTCTATCGTTGCACAACCAGGTACGCCTGCATTGGGTGATGAGTTAGCGGAAGGTACTTATACTGCCGGTTATGATTTGATAGCGCCAAACGGAACAACAGCTGAAAGTTGTACTTTCCCAGTTATCGTTAATCCTAATCCTGGTTTTATCAACCAATTGAATTGTGTACAGAATCACCAAATTACTTTGGATGAGAATTGTTCTGCTACATTGACTGCTGCTGATATCTTACAAGGTGATAACTATTCTTGTTTTGATAATTATGTTGTAAACATTTTATCTAACACAGGAACACCTTTAGGTAATGTTGCTGATGGTAGTATGACTGGTTCTACATGGACAGTGATGGTTACAGATACAAGTGTTTCTCCAAGTAATAGTTGTTGGGCACAAGGCATCACATTTGCTGATAAGATGGCACCAACGATTTCTTGTGATTTGACACTACCTGTAAAAGGTTTTAATGGTTCTTTAGATCCTGCTACGGATAACACTTTCTCTCCTTCAGGTCAAGCTTGTTGGATTGATGCCGGTGCGGGTAATAATGGTACTTGGTTAGGTACTAACCAACCTTATGACACTTACACATTTGATGTGACGACTCCTGGGTCTTACACTTTCAATATGACTTTCCCAGCATTGAGTGGATTCGCTAATGATCCATTGTTTGCTTTGTTCTCCGGTGCTTTTAATCCAACGGATTGTGGAAACTATGTAGATGGTGATGATGATGGTGGTCCTGGATTGACTTCTGAGATGACTGTTACTTTGGCAGCAGGTACTTATACTTTAGTCGCTACTAACACTACATTTAATGCAACCGGTGGATATGAAATTACCATTTCTAGCCCTGTTATGTACACGTCTTCTACTATTGATGTAGATTGTACTATTGATTTGGATGCACAGCCTAATCCGGTAGGAACAGACAACTGTGATCCTAATCCTTCTGAGCAAATGATTTCTGAAACTTACACTGATGATGCTATGTGTGATGATGGCAAGATGGTTCTAGAAAGAACTTGGATTGCAGTAGATCACAATGGTATGCAGTCTGCTCCTTGTACACAAACTATCACCATTACTCAGCCTCAAGTTGAGTTCCCAAGTGATATTACTTGGACTTGTGACCAGTATGCTGCACACAATAATATTATTGAGGCTACTGAGCTTAATGGAGCTATATCTGATTGGGATACAGCCGATAATCAAAATGATATTGATGTGAATCCTGCTACTGGCAATTACGTATTGAGTAACACTGGTTCTGGTATTCCTACCGGATGGCAGGGTACATACTGTAAGTACAATGTAGAGCACACTGATCAACAGTTTAATCACTGTGGACCTGGTACATTCAAGATTCTAAGAACTTGGACTGTTATCAATCTATGTCAGAATACCGTTCAGACTCATGACCAAATTATCTTGGTTGATGATATTGAAGCTCCAACTATGGACTTTACTAACTTGGGTGCTTTTGAAACTAATGCAGCTGGTGACATCACTTTGACTTTGAGTGCGAATAATTACGCAAATCATCCTGTAGCTTGTACTTCTACTGAGTACATTCCTACACCTGCTTTTGCTGACAATTGTTCTGGTGTTGACATGAGTACTTTGTCTATCATTACTCCAGTTGGTCCTGTGACTAATTTGACTGCTAATGGTGGATTTATTCCTGCTCCTGGTTTGACAGTTGGTGTTTACACTGATGGTTTGACTTATAAGATTGTTGACAATTGTGGAAACATTAAAGAAGTGAAAATCACTTTAATCATTAAGGATGATATACCTCCTGTAATGTTGTGTGATCAAATCACTAAGGTTTCTTTGACTAGTAATGGTCTTGCACAACTTCCTGCCGGTGTACCTGATGATGGTTCTTATGATAACTGTGGAATTGACCACTTCGAAATCAGAAGAATGACTGATAATTGTGGTATCAATGGTAATACTACATTTGACGATGTATATGACCAAGGTGAATATGTTACTTTCTGCTGTGATGATATCACAACAGGCACTAATAACACACACACTGTTGTGGTACGTGCTTATGACGTATATGGTAACTATGGTGAGTGTATGGTTGATGTATTAGTTGAAGATAAGCAAGGACCACAGTGTTTTGCTCCTGCTGATGTTGTAGTTGACTGTAATGAGTTTGACCCAACATTCTGGCCTTATGGTACAGCGACTGGTGCTGATAACTGTTCTTATACTATTACCGGTCCGGTTATTTCCGGCAGCGTAGATCAGTGTAATGCTACTAATACGACTGGTATTAATCACCCAATTAGACGTACTTGGACAGTAACTGACGGTGCAGGACAAACTAAGACTTGTACTCAGAAGATTACTGTAAACTATGTTGAGAACTTCAAAGTTAAGTTCCCTAATGACCAAGAGAGCTCTGCTTGTAATGCATTGTTCGATACTTTGTATCCAACATTCATTGACAAAGATTGTGAATTGGCCGGATATAGTTATACTGATGAAAACATGGTTTACAATCCGACTCCTGGAGCTTGTTACGGTATTTTACGTCACTGGACAATTTATGACTGGTGTGATTTTGACCTAAGCTATACTCCTGTAGCGGTGAATAATCCATCTTATACAGCTGCTGGGCCTACAGTCCAAGCAAATCCAACCAACCACGGTTACTTCACATATACTCAGATTATCACTGCGTTTGATAATGATGCACCAACTATTGAGTGTCCTGCATCTCCTGTTGAAGTATGTGATTACTCAACTAACTGTTCTGGTATTGTTGATTTGACTGCTACTGCTACTGATGATTGTTCTAAGGATAATCTAACCTTCTCTTATACTCTTTACAGAGATATGGATGGTGATGGAACCATGGAGGATGTTATGAATGATGATGACCTTGGTGCTTTTGATATTTCAGTTTCTAAAGATGGAACTAATGCTGCTGCAAGTATTCACATGAACGGTACTCCTTACGGAACTCATAAGATCAAGTGGAGAGTGACTGATAACTGTGGTAATACTTCAGTTTGTGAATATCTATTTACTGTTAAGGACTGTAAGAAGCCTACTATCTTAGTGGATAATGGTATTGCTGTTAACTTGATGAACGTTGCAAATGGTATGGTTACTATCTGGCCTGGAGATCCTGCTAACTGTGGTTTGGCTGCTCCAAATGTATGTGGATGGGATCCTTCAGTTGGTGATAACTGTACTCCTGATAATGAGTTGAAGATTCGTATCCGTAAGGTTGGACAAGGTACCGGTGTACCTTCTACTACAAGTGTAACTTACACATGTGCTGACTTGGGTACTAATAACGTTGAGATTTGGGTTGGTGATAACGCAGGTAACTGGGACTTCACGACTACTTATGTTGTTATTGAAGATAACGCGTTTGTTTGTACTCCGGGTGCTCCAATTTCCGGTGCTTTGACTACATCTGCTGATGCCGGTGTCCAAAATGCTACTGTATCTGTTGCTGATGCAAGTGGAAGTGTACCTGCTGCTGCTATTACTACACCTGCATCCGGTGAGTATGCTTTCACCGGTCTTCCATTGAATGGCAATTACACAATTACTCCTGCGAAGGATGGTAATGATGCTAATGGTGTTAATGTACTTGACTTGTTGCGCATTTATCAAGCTATCTTAGGTAATGAGTTTACTTCTCCTTATCAAAAGCTTGCTGCTGACGTGAATAACAGTGGTACTGTGGATGTACAAGATTTGGTTATCATTCGTAGCTTGACATTAGGTAAGATTACTTCTTTCCCTAACGTTCCTTCTTGGAAGTTCTATGAAGCTTCTTGTGATGCGAATGCAGGTACTTGTCCTGAAATCATTGACGTAGCTAATTTGACACAACCTGGTGTTACTAATGCTGACTTCATCGGAGTGAAGATGGGTGATGTAACTGGTGACGCTACACCTAATGCTTACGCATCTGTTGATGATCGTACTTATGGTGAGTTTGTATTGAATACTACTGACAGAATGATTAATGCCGGTGAAGAAGTACAAGTTACTTTACACGCTAATAGAAGTGATATCGCTGCATATCAGTTCACTTTGAATATCGGTTCTCTTGAGTTTGTTGATGTTACAGGAAAAGATGTTTCTTTTGACAACAACTTCGCATTACACAATGATGCATTGACTACAAGTTGGAATGGTAACGCACACAGTGGAGATGTCTTTACTGTTACATTGCGTGCTACAGAAGATGTTCGTTTGAGTGAAGTATTGAGCATTGATGGTCATATTACTGGTGCAATGGCATTTGATACTGATGAATTGAAGCAAGAGGTTAAGTTAGCGTTTGATGGAAAAGTTGTGGACCAATTCACATTGTTCCAAAACGAGCCTAACCCATTCAGCAATAGCACTGACATTAAGTTCTACTTGCCTGAAGCTACTTCTGCTACATTGACAGTTTATGATGCTAGTGGTAGAACATTGAAGACAGTTAAAGGTGATTATGCTAAAGGTATGAGCACTGTATCTATTGCGAAGAGCGATTTGAATGCTGTTGGAGTTCTTTACTACAAGTTAGAAACTGCTTCTAACTCTGCAATCAGAAAGATGATTATCATGGAATAATCACTCCTGATACTAAAACCCGTTTTCAAGATTTATAATGAAATCGGTTTTTGGGATGGCCTCTCTTCAGGTAACTGAAGGGGGGCTTTTTTATGTCCGTAAGTCTCTATATTTCGGTGTGACAAGATGCCGGTTTTATACCTGTTTGATTTTTAGTTTAGAGGGTGTAAATGGTTAGTGGTCAATGAGTTTGTAAGTAAGAATAAGCTTGTTTTATGTCTGTTTTTACGTAAGATTATTGTTTGTTGACGTGGGGGTATTGTTAAGTTTGCTAACTGGTGTGTTGGCATGTCATTTGTATTTTGGTAGTTGCAATATTTTTAATATTAAATTAGTTCGGACTGGATAAGAGCCTAACTAATTGCTAACTATCAGATTATTATGAGAAAATTTTTATTTACTAAACAGATGAAGGCATCAGTTTTTTTGTTGTTGATGTTCTTTGGGTCGTTGGGTGCTTACGCACAAATGAATTGTGTGCAAAATCATCAGATTGCCTTTAATGAAAATTGTCAAGCAGTCCTTTCTCCTCAAGATGTTTTACAAGGGAATTATGACGATTATTCTATTTATTCCGTTGAGATTTTTAATTCTTTTGGGCAAGCCATGGGTACCAATATTGCTGATGTGAGTATGTTGGAAGGGCTCTGGCAGGTCAGAGTAACCAACACAACAAATAATAATTACTGCACGGCTAGTGGTGTGGATTTTATTGATTTGTTGGGTCCGGCAATTGATTGTGATAACGCCGCAGTGACCGTTTCTTGTGAAGCCGAATTGACTGACGTAGCCCCTCCAACAGCAGTGGATAATTGTACGTCAACTACATCCATTCAACTTATTGGCGAAAGCTATCAAGATGACAATATTTGTGATGATAATCAGCTGGTTTTAGCGCGCACTTGGCAAGCTTATGATGGATACGGTAATGCTTCTGAACCTTGTACTCAGTTGATTACTATTGAACGAGCACCGGTTGTTTTTCCGAAAGACATTGTATGGACTGTTGAACAGTATAATTTTAATACTAGCATTTTGAATGCCGAAGCCTTAAGTTCGGGTATTTTTGACCTTGACGAAAATGATGGACAAGATGATGTTGATGTGGATCCCGGGGTAAGTGAAGCGGTTTTAAATAGCACAGGCTCGGGTTATCCTAGTGGTTTAGGAAGTGCAACTTGTGAATATTCGGTAGGTTATACTGATCAATGGCTGGCGGGCTGTGGAGAAGAATTTAAAATATTGAGGACATGGACTATCCTAGATGAATGTACCTTAAACTCTTTTTCCGATGTGCAAGTGATTTCTGTTGAAGGAAATTCAAGTATTACATTAGATTTGAGCCAATCTAATGGCTATGTTATGAACGGTAGCTCCGTCGAATACCATGTCAGTGCAAATGTCTCCGGGCAGGGGCAAGGTGTTTGTCGTTCGACGGGTTTTATATTGTATCCAAGTGTAGTTGGTGGAAGCTCCGGAGTGGATCTTTCTACGATGAAAATCCTGACTCCGGTTGGCGAGTTGGTTAATGCTAATAGTATAGGTGGGTTTATTCCGTCTCCCGGGATTGCTATTGGAACTTATCCGGATGGATTGCTTGTTCAGGTTAGTGATGAATGTGGCAATCAAACTACTCTCTCGATAGACCTGATTGTTGAAGATGATATTGTTCCTACGGCTATTTGTGACCAGATTACCAAAGTCGGATTAAATGGAGCTCAATCTATAGCTCCGGCCTCGGTCTTTGATGACGGCTCTTATGATAATTGTTGTATTGATCATTTTGAAGTTAAAAGATTGAATACCAGCTGTCCGGGCAGTGAAGATGATTTGTCATTTGGCCCGACGATTTCTTTTTGTTGCGAGGATATTGGGCAGGACGTGGATGTTGTGATGCGTGTGGTCGATTGTTATAATAATACGAACGAGTGTCAGGTGGTTGTTGAGGTAGAAGACCTAAATCCACCGAATTGTTTTGCGCCGGCAGATGTACAAGTTGATTGTCATCAGTTTGATTTTTCTTTGACCGAATATGGTGAAGTGGTGGCGGTCGATAATTGTGGGACGGTTGATAGTATCATTGAAACGGTGGACTGGAGTCAATTTAATAATGCTTGCCAGTCCGGACAAATTGTAAAATCTTGGTCGATATGGGATGAGAGCGGGAATTCTTCGACTTGTAGTCAAACCATAATTGTGGAGAACTCCGGCGTTTATACTGTTAAATTTCCGGATGACCGGACAGATAATGTGACAGATACCATTCTACCTGTTTATTCAGGTAACTGTGGAGTCGTATCTTGGAGTGTCCACGATGAAAAATTTATACCGCTGGGGCAGTGCTTTGGCAAGATTTATAGAACTTTTAAAATCTATAATGGGTGTGATTTTGATCTGTCGTATCCCCCGGTGATAGTTTCTAATCCTTCCGGGACTTTGGAGGGGCCGACAGTTGAAGCGAATACTCAAAATCATGGCGTTTTTACTTATACCCAAGAAATTGATATTTTTGATGAAGCTGCCCCAACAGCCAGTTGTAACGATGTTAATGTTTGCACAAAAGGTCAATCCTGTGCACAAGATGTTAGTTTGTCTGTTTTTGCGAAAGATGACTTTGTCTCTAATGCGGCTATTGGCTTTGCTTATTATTATGAATTAGATATGGATGATGATGGTGCTTATGATATGACAGTTTCGTCGCAAGACGCTAATGCACCGGCTATTACAAAAATGATTGGGGCAAATTCAGTTCAAGCAAATATTAATTTGGTGCAAATTCCGAAAGGGCAGCATCATATCGTTTGGAGTCTGACTGACGGTTGTGGACATACGAGCACTTGTGAGAGTTATTTTACGGTGGAAGATTGTGAAGCGCCTACACTTACGTGCAAACCGCTAACATCCAGCTTGGAATTGCAGTCCGGTAGTCCGGGATATACTGTTAAGGCTACAGATTTGATAGCTAGCTTGTCTGATAATTGTTCGATAACCGGAATGGAGTATGCCATGACGCAGAATGGACAGCCCGTGTTTGGAGCCGACCCAAGCTTACAATTGGATTGTGATAATATTGGGGTGACACCTATGCAAGTTTGGGCAAGAGATGCCGCCGGAAATGCGTCTAGTTGTAATACGACCATTACTTTGGATGATGCAAATAATGTCTGTAATACTACAACCGTGGAAGGCTTTGTGAGATTAGATAATGGGGTTGGGATAGAGAAAGTGCTTGTGGAAGCAACGCCCGGCAACCCTGATTTAGATGTTTTTGCCACTAAGACGGATGCCAATGGGCATTATTCTTTTAATTTACCGAAAGGGTCTAGCTACTTACTAAAATTGACCAAGCTCAATGATACTTACCAAAATGGAGTAGAAATGGATGACGCACAAATCCTATTGAACCATGTGATGGGCTGGCAAAACTTGCCCAATGCCTACAAAGTTTTGGCGGCCAATGTCCGAAATAACAACATGATTAATATCCCGGAAGTAGCGACGATAAAGGCCTTAGTGCTGGAGAAAATATCCGGTTTTTCAGATGTACCTATTTGGGATTTTGCGGATGCCGGAGTGGCTTTTCCGGATATGAATAATCCGTTCTCTATTCATTATGATGGGCACTTAATTAGTTTGTTGTCGGCTCCGGAGCAAGTTGATTTTATTGGGCTAAAGTATGGCGATTTGAATAATACCGTAAACACCCTATCGAAGATGGCGTCCCCAACTGCTCTTCAAAACCGCTTAGATGAAAAAGCTTTTATTCAGATGGAAGATATTCAGTTGGTGGCCGGCGAAGACTATGTCGTGCCGGTGGCGTTGTCATCAAAAACGCCTGTGACCAGTTATCAATTTACCTTAGCGTTTGATCCGGAGATGTTAGAAGTGTTAGACGTCGTTGGTGACCCGCAGAAAGTAGAAGAAAACTTTAATCTTGCACAAATAGATGAAGGCCTTTTGGCTACCGCCGATATCGGTCAGGTGGCGAGTAATCAGCCCCTATTTGAGCTGCATTTTAAGGCGAAGCAATCCGGGCTATTGAGTCAAATAATAAGATTAAGTGATGAAATAACGAAAAGTAAGGGGTTTGTAATGACTCAAGCGGAGTTGGGGTTGGAGTTGGAGTTTTTGGAGTCAGACAAGACTCAATCCGTTGTCCTTTTTCAGAATCAACCCAATCCATTCGTAGATGTGACAAGCATTGGATTCAAATTGAGTCAGGCACAAAATGTAAAATTGACGCTATTTGCGCAGGATGGTAGAGTCGTTGAAAAACGAGAAAAATATTATCCGCCGGGGACGCATTATGAGCTGTTTCATGGACGGCAATTTCCGGAGCGTGGTGTTTACTTTTATCGCCTTGAAACAGATGATGTGACCTTGGTTAAAAAAATGGTGAAATTGAATGAATAATCTGACTATAGCAAATCCCCATCTGGTTTCTAAATGCTCGGCATAGCGAATCCCGTTGGGATTTGGAGGCTGCGTAAAAATACTCTTTTTTATATGCGCCTTACCACTTATGACACTTAGTTTTGCACTAAGATTATACTAAGGCTTCTTAGTGTAGTCTTAGTGTTTTTTACGTGTGGTCAGGCTGCTGCGTCATTCGATTTTACAAATAAGAAATTGCTGTCCACAAAGTTTTACTAATCACCTAGCGGCTAAACCGGAATGCCAATAAACCGATGTATTGAAACTTTAATAAATTAGTAACTATTTAGCCACCCACTAATTTTTGTTAGAAAATGCCCTTTTTGCGCCTGTTTTTGCTAAAATTTTCTCACGTAGGGACGCACGGCCGTGCGTCCCTACGACAACATTCACAAAAATGCCTGTTTTCTACCTAAAAATTGGGGCACCTAAACAGTTACATAAATTATTCGTATCTTGCAAAAAAAATCGAATGGAAAATGTTTTTTCAACTACAGGTCTGTCCACCTTCCAAGGACGAATCAATCAGCTGTCTCCCATCTCGGAACGTCAATGGGGTACCATGACGCCGGCTCAAATGTTGGCTCACCTAAACGTAGCTTACGATATGGCACTGACCGAAAAGTACACCAAACCCACCGGCCTAAAAAAATGGATGCTGAAAAAATTTGTGAAGCAGGCCGTAGTGGGGCCCAAGCCATTTAAGAAAAATGGGCGTACCGCCCCCCAGTTTTTGGTCTCAGATGAGCGAGATTTTGAAAAAGAAAAAGCCACACTTCTGACGAATATCCAAAAAGTCTATGATTTGGGAGCAGAATACTTTGATAACCGGGAGTCTCATTCTTTCGGGCGGTTGACTTCTGAAGAATGGAATGTGATGTTTGCCAAGCATTTGGATCATCATTTGCGTCAGTTTGGGGTGTAGAAGCCTGAATTACAACGGCTTGGAGAAACCTTTATGGCAAAATTCAGTTTTTATGGTTACATTTGCATCAGTCAAATCGCCATTTAAATGAAAAATTTGCTTTTAGCATTCCTTTTGCTCTTTGGGGCGATGGCAGGGGGCGCACAGCTTCCTCCTTCGGCTAGGCACTATTTTTCTGTTTCGCCGCAAGGCGGTTTTTACCATGATAAGGTTGAAGTAAGTATAGATGTACCGGATTCTGTAAAGGTGTATTATACGACAAACGGTCGGATTCCGTCTGCACGTCAGAAGGCTTATTCCAGGCCGTTTACGGTTTTTAAGACTACGGTGGTGCGTGTTTTGGCTGTTTTTCCGGACAAGACTAAGCGTTATCGTGCTTTTACCTATTTTTTGGATGAGCCGGCCTCCACTTTACCGGTATTGTCTTTGTCCTTGCCGCCGGATATTTTATTTGACCCCGATTATGGATTGTATGTGGAAGGGCCGAAGTCCAAGCACCGTAATAATTTTGGGGATGGCTCCAATTACTGGAGTACTCGAGAGATTCCGGTGCATTTCGAGTTTTTTGAGACGGATGGACGAGAAGCCTTTAACGGCTTGGTTGGGTTGCGCATTTTTGGGGGGATTTCTCGGACGTTTCCGCAAAAATCTTTTGCGCTGGTGGCCAGAAAGAAATATGGGCATAAATGGATCAAACATAAAGTCTTTGGTAAAAAAGGTTTGTCTAAATATAAATACTTGGTTTTGCGGAATTCGGGAAGTGACTGGGGACGTTCTCAATTACGCGATGCTTTTATGACGACCTTGGTCGAAGACTGGAATATTACCAAGCAAGACTACCGGCCTTCTATTCTCTATATCAACGGTAAATACTGGGGATTGTATAACATTCGGGAAAAAGTCAATCGAACCTTTATCGCCCAGCACTTTGATGTGGATAAAAATAAAATTGACCTGCTGGAGCATCGGATGACCGTCAAAAAAGGGGGGACTAGAGCCTATAGAAAATTACTCCGCTTTTTAGAGAAGTATGATTTGTCGAAAGACATTTATTTTAGACAAGTCGAGCAGATGATGGATGTGGATAATTTTTTGGATTATGAAATCGCAGAGATTTATTTTAATAATACGGATGCCGGTGGCAATATTAAGTTTTGGAGAGAACAGACAGACGCTGCTAAGTGGCGTTGGATTCTTTATGATACCGATTGGGGCTTTGGGTTGAACGGTCGAAAAGATTATCGCAAAAATTCCCTAAAAGCATTTACAGAACCCAATGGAGACAAATGGCCCCATCCGGACTGGAGTACTTTTATACTTCGGCGCTTACTGACCAATAAGGGATTCGAACGGAAGTTTATCAACCGCTTTGCAGACCGTCTCAATACCACGCTACAACCGGATAGTGTAAAACATTTGCTGGGGCAAATGGCCGCAGCCATCCAACCCGAAATGCCTAGACACCAAAAAAGATGGCATATCGGGCGGTCGCAGTGGAAAAGAGACTTGGCCATTATGAAGCGCTTTGCAGAAAAACGCCCGGAATATGTGCGAAAACATCTGAAGTATAAATTTGATTTGAAGGGGAACGTGCCCATTCAAGTTCAATCAGGTGAAGGGGGAGTCGTGGTCTTGAATGATAATCTTCGAATCAAAGACTCATTTAGAGGAGATTACTTTGTGAATGTGCCAATCAGTTTGAGAGCAGTAGCCAAGGATGGGTACAAGTTTGTAGGCTGGGAAGGGTTGGATGAATCGAGTAATTGGGTGACTATGTTGCCCGGAGATTTACCGACTAATGTAATGGCTAAATTTGAGCCCTTTATCCATCCGCTGAATAATGTGCTGATAATTAATGAAATAAGCGCTAATAATTTTGAGAGTGGAGACTGGGTCGAATTGTTGAATACTTCGGATGAGCCTTTGAAGCTAAAGGGCATTTTGCTCCGGGATAAAAAAAATGAATTCGCTTTGCCGGAGATGAATTTACCGGCCAAGGGCTTGATGATTGTTTGTGAAGATTCTATTGCTTTCCGAAAGGCGCATCCGGAAGTGACTGTTCCCGTGGTCGGAAATTTGGGTTTTGGGCTTCATAAACGCAAAGAAACAGTTAGTTTGTATTCTACGGAAAATGCCGTCATCGATGTATTTTCTTACAAGATAGAACCTACCGATGAGTTTGAAACATTGGCCTTGCTTGCGCCAAATCTGGACAACTCCAAGATGGAAAACTGGGAGATTCTACCGGGCAATGGGACGCCCGGTGCCATGAACCCCTACTATGTCTTGAGCAAGATTCAGGCAACTCAAGCGTATTATTCAAAAATGGCTTTGATGGTCGGTGCTATTTTTATCTTGCTGATGGTACTGTATGTCAAACACTCGGGCAAGCCGCCTAGGTGGTTGCTCAAATTAGGGAATCGCCTTCCGGCCAAATGGCAACGTAGATTGGGGCTTTTGCAGAAGGAGGTGAAAGTCTAGGAGGGTGGGGCGTGTTCCTTTCTTTGATTCTGAGTGGAGCGGACTTTTCGGAGAAGACTAATTCTTCAAACCCACGATTGTTAAAAGTCCCTAGATTCTCAATATATTTGCCCTAGGATAGTTTTACACAGACCCAAGCACCTCATCAAGCAGCTTATTTGGTGGATAAACATCCGGCGACTGAAGAAACCAAGCCAATGAAAAAAATATTTACCTATTTTCTTTTGTTTTTTTGCGTAAGCATCGGCACAGCCCAAATCGGCGGGCAGCATAGCTTCAAATCTTTGTCCTTGTCTCCGTCCGCAAGAGTCTCCGGCTTGGGGCTAAGTCTGATTACTGTCGGTGGAGAAGACGTCCTGTTGACCTACGAAAATCCTGCCGTCGCCAATCCAAAGATGCATAAGCAAATCTCCTTTCAACATAATTTTCTTCCCGGGGGAGTCAAGCATGGTGTTTTTGCCGTGGGATATGATGCGGCTAAGTTGGGAATGACGTTTCATGGCGGGGTTCGGTTTTTAAATTACGGAACGATTCCCAAGACGGATATTTTTGGTACACAGTCAGGCAATATCTCTGCCGGAGAATGGGCACTTCAAGTGGGGGCCTCTCGTCCTTTGAGTGAACGGTGGCGGATGGGGATGAATGTGAGTCTGCTCAATGCTCATCTGGATGCCTATACCGCTTCCGGGCTGTCGGCGGATGTTGGTGTCTTTTATTTAGATACTGCCAAAAATCTCAGTTATGGCTTGGTATTGAAGCATTTTGGGACAGAGTTGTCCACTTTTAATGAAGAGCCGGCAGGTAAGTTGCCGGTCAATCTATCCATGGGTTTGTCCAAGCGATTGGCACACCTGCCTTTGCGCCTTACGGCAACGTTTAATCATTTGGAGCAATGGGACCTTACCTACGACGACCCAAATGCCAAAAGTGATATTATCATCATTGGTGAAGCTCCCAAAACTCAAAGTAAATTAGTGAGCCAAGTCGATAACTTCTTTCGGCATCTGGTTTTTAGCGGAGAGTTTTTGTTGGGCAAATTTGAGCAAGTCCGTTTGCGGATTGGATACAATCATTTGATACACAAGGAATTAATGGTAAAAAACGTGCGGGGTATCTCCGGTTTTACAGGCGGAATAGGGATTAAGATTAAGCGATTTAGGATAGATTACGGATATACCAATTATCATTTAGGCGGTAAGGCTAGTCACTTGGCAATATCTTCGCATTTTTAGGCATTTGGCGTTTCCATCGTTTGTGAGACCAAAGCCATCCGGCCGGGTCTTCTTTGATATTTTGCGCAAGCCTTTCGGCAAAAAGCAGGGTAATCTCTCCTTCTTTCTTCTCTTTAGGATTGGGGCAAAGCTCTTCAAACGTTAGGGTGTAGAATCCCCTTTTCCGACGCCGAATGGTGTAATACAATACCGGATAGCCTGTAGTCCTAGCGACTTTGTCGGCTCCTTGCAGAAAACCGGTATTTTTGCCGAAAAAGGAAATCCAATGGGCGCTCTTTACATTGGAAGGGCTTTGGTCGGCAATGAATACATAAACCGATGGGGTCTTTCTGTTTTTGATAATGACCCGCAGTGTTTGGTTCATAGCGATGGGCACACTCCCAAACCGATTGCGGAATACATTGAGTTGGTGGCCAACTAGCGGATTGGACAGTGGCTTGTAAACGCCATAAATGGGATACTCCGTAAATAAAGGCGTACTTTGTACCGCCAATTCCCACGAATAATAGTGAGCCCCAAGCAAGATAATATTTTCGCCCCGCTGCCGGTACGGTTCTAAAAACTCCGGATTGGTGATGGTCATGCGTTTTTTGACTTCTTCCAAAGGCAGAGAAAAACTTTTTAGGGTGTCCGTCAGATTGTCCGCAAGGGCAAGATATACCTGTTTGGTGAGTTTTTGGAGTTCTGTTTTGGACAGGTTCGGAAAGACAATTTTAAGGTTGGAAACGATGACTTTTTTGCGATAGCGAATAACATAATTAAATAAAAAAGCAATAAAATTAGATATTTGCCGGCTTACGCCAAAAGGTAAAACCCGAAATATCCGGATGACTACTCTAAAAAACAATAAACCCACTTTATCTAAAAACATGGGCAAAAGTACATTTTTTTTGCTGTAACTGTTTGGCATGGATGGTTTTGAGATGAAAAAAAAGTCAAAAAAAAGCGGGAAATAGGCCGTTTTTAGCCGAATTGTTTCCTGCTGAATAGTTGCCTTTTTATTTTATTTATCCTTTTTCGGATGAATTCACCACTATTAGAATACGAAAACTACCCAAAAACTAAAAATAACTCTTTTTTTTCTAACCTAAAAATGGTATTTTTACGTATAATCCGTTAAATTTGCTGGATTGAAGTGGCTAGAACTAATAAATCTTACACCAGAAGTTAAAGAGCCTACCAAGCTTTCATTTATTACGACGAATAAAATAGAGTCGTTTCACGAAGAACCAATTATGAAAATGGATAAGTTTAGTGTTGTGCTGGTTGATGATCACCTGCTATTTTTAGAAGGGATGAAATCGGTATTGAATGCGATAGACGAAGTCGAGTCGGTTTCTATTGCCTACAATGGCAAGGATTTATTTCCATTGCTATTTAAGGTTCATCCGGATTTGCTCTTGTTGGATTTGAATTTAGTTGATGAGAATGGATTGGAGCTGATAGCCAGAGTGAAAAAAGACTTTCCTACCACAAAGATTATGGTACTTACTAGTTATAATGACCCAAGGTATGTGAAGGAGGCCTTTCGGAATGGTGTGGACGGATATATGCTCAAAAATGCAGACAAAGCAGATTTGATTGAAGGTATTCGAGAAGTCTTGTCCGGAGAGATTTTCTTTGGCGATGGCGTAGAACTGCCCAATGTGAGTATCGGGAATGGCCAAAGTAAAAAATCATCTTTTGAAGCAGATGACCGGTTTGTACAAAAGAATAATTTGACAAAGAGAGAAGTGGAGATTCTAGGGCTGATAGGAGAAGCGATGTCTAATAAAGAAATAGCCGAACAACTATTTATTAGTGACCAGACAGTAAGTGTGCACAAAAAGAATCTGATGCGCAAATTAGGCGTCAACAGCACCGCTAGTTTGGTAAAAATCGCCTTCCAAAGTAGATTAGTCCGGTAATATTTTGTAGATAACGTTTTTTTCTCTTTCTTTGCACCACAATAATAAAATTACACCACTGAAAATATTTCAACATGAGTGACCATATTGACCACCCAACCAAAAAAGGCTTATTTGTGCTCGGAGTGATATTATATTTGATTGTTTTTATCGTTCTTTGGGCGTACATGTATTATCACCCCCAAAATCAGGTGATAAACTATAATGTCTAGCCTTTGGGCTTGATAGTTAAGTAATTTACCCTTAACTTTGCCGCAAGTTAGTAAAAGAGATAAGAGGGAGCCGAAAGGTTCCCTCTTTTTTATACCAAAATACGAATGGACATAATAGCGCAAGCGACCCAAGTAATCGAAGAAAAATTCGGAGATGAAGGTTTTGAAGACTGCTTTATCGTAGAGATTGAATCCCTTCCGGGAAAAAAGTTAAACGTCTTTTTGGACTGTGATTCGGGATTGTCTCTTAGTAAATGTCAACAAATAAGCCGCCATTTAGAAGCCTATTTGGATGAATCTGTCTGGAAAGACACCAAATATACTTTGGAAGTATCCTCGCCGGGCATCGATAGACCACTCAAACTTTTACGCCAGTATAAAAATAATATCGGGCGGGAAGTGAAAGTGAAAGTCTTGGAGAGCGGCGAAGAAAAAGGAATATTGGTCGCTGCAGACGAAACAGGTATCACTATCCTGCAAAAAATCGTCCGCAAAGAAGGCAAAAAGAAGATTCGTGAAAAAGTGGAAAATAAAATCCCTTTTGCTAAAATTCACAAAACCTTAGTGCAAATTTCGTTTAACAAGAAAAAGTGACAAAATAATGCTAAACCTTGTAGATACCTTTTCGGAGTTTAAGAATGTAAAAAATATTGATCGGCCTACACTCGTCAGAGTATTGGAAGATGTTTTCAGAACCCTAATTAAGAAAAAATTCGGTTCTGATGAAAACTTTAATGTCATTGTGAATGCCTCTACCGGAGATTTGGAGCTTTGGAGAATTAGAGAAGTCGTCAATGACGGAGAAGTTGGGGACGAAAAAAGTCAAATCTCTATCTCCGATGCATTAGAAATTGACAGCGATTATGAAATCGGCGACGAATGCTATGAGCGCTTGTATTTGGCGGAGTTTGGACGGAGAGCTATTCAGGCTGCTCGCCAAACTTTGATGACCAAAATTATGGATCTTCAGAAAGATGAAATCTATAAGCGGTATATCGACCGGATTGGAGAAATTGTTACTTGTGAAGTCAACCAAATCTTGAGAAAAGATATTTTGGTTTTTGATGATGCTACGGGCGATGAGTTGATTTTGCCAAGAACAGATGTGATTCGGGGTGAGCGCTTTGATCCGGGGGGATTGTTAAAGGCGGTGATTACTCACGTTGAATTAAAAAACAATAACCCACAGATTTTTATCTCTAGAACGGCACCTGTTTTCTTAGAAAAACTAATGGAGCAAGAAGTACCGGAAATTGAAGATGGAGTGATAGAAATCAAGAAAATCGTCAGACTACCGGGTGAAAGAGCCAAGGTCGCCGTCGAATCTCATGATGACCGGGTAGATCCTGTAGGCGCTTGTGTGGGAATGAAAGGGTCAAGAATTCATGGCGTAGTTAGAGAATTACGGAATGAAAATATTGATGTTGTCCCCTATACCCTAAATGAAAAACTGTTTATTCAACGGGCGTTGACTCCGGCAAAAGTCACTTCCATTGATTTGAACGTAGAAAAAAAGGTAGCCGATGTCTATTTGGATCAAGATCAAGTCTCTTTGGCTATCGGTAAAGGTGGGACAAATATTCGTTTGGCATCCAAACTGACCGACTATGAGATCAATGTCTATCGGGCAGATGAAGTCTATGAAGAAGTAGAAGATATTGATTTGGATGAATTTACAGATGAAATTGAACCTTGGGTCATTGATGAGTTGAAAGGTATAGGCTGTGATACGGCACGGAATGTACTGGCCTTGTCTGTCGAAGAACTAGTGAGAAGGACTGACTTGGAAGAAGAGACCATCGTGATGGTGCAAGATATATTCAAAAAAGAGTTTGAAGGTGAACAACAATAGGTAAATGCTCTTTTGCGACTGCAAAGGAGTGATTTTTCCTCTCATTGTTTGGCTTTTAGTAAAGAAAAGACCGTTTTGTCACATACTTTGTGCAAAACAATGGCTTAATAACAAAGGTTTTTGTACCTTTGCGGGGATTTTCCGCAAGGAAAGAATTTAAATTACTGTATGGCAAAACGCAACTTGGTAAAAACAGCTTCTGAGCTTAATGTCGCTACGACTACTATCGTGAATTATCTCACGGATAATGGCTTTGAAATTACCAACAAACCAAACGCTAAAATTTCTGACGAAATGTATGCGGCTTTGGTACAAAAATTTCAGGGCTCCATTGCTGAAAAGCAAGAGGCCGATAGTCTTGTAATTGGAACAAGACCCACTCAAAAACCGACTGAAGTACCAGTACGGAAGGAGTCCGTCGTGGAGAAGAAGCCTATTGTGGAGCCTCCGAAAGAAGTGCCTGCACCACCCAAACCGGAACCTAAGCCGGAGCCCAAGCCAAAGCCGGTTGAAGAAGTTATAGAGAAACCTGTTCTGCGTGGACCCAAGGTTCTAGGTAAGATTGACTTGGATAAGCCTAAGAAGGTGACTCCAAAGCCGGCACCGAAGCCTGTTCAAGAAGAGGAAAAGAAGCCGACTGTTGAGCCGAAGACCGAAAAAGTCGATAAGCCGGAAGTGAAGACCACCGTTGAGCCAAAAGAAGAACCGGCATCTCATAAGCCCGGAGACAAAGAAGCGACTCCTAAAGAAGCGACTCCCGAAGCGACTCCCAAAGAAGAACCCAAAAAGAAGCCGGGAGAAGACTTCTTGAAGCATACCACGCCCACCTTAAAGGGGTTGAAAATCTTAGGCAAAATTGATACCTCTAAACTGACGACCAAAAAGTCTAGCGATAAGAAATCTCCACGAAAGCGTACCGTCAAAAAGGTGATTAGACCTAAACAAGGACAAACTTCAGGTGGTGGAGGGGGAAAATCCAGAAACGATAATCGCCGAGGCAACCAAAAAAGAAAAAATACATCCAACCGGAAAAATGAAGTAAAAGAAGTTTCTCAACAGGAAATAGATAAGCAGTTGAAGGCTACGATGGCCAAATTGCATTCCGGTGCATCCAAGAAAAGACAAAAACGAAGAAGGGACATTCGAGATAAAAAATCCGAAATTGCAGAAATGCAAGAAATGGAAACGATGAACCTAGGCAAAATTTTGGTGACAGAATTTATTTCTGTTTCTGAATTTGCTAGCTTGTTAGATGTGACGCCGGTGGATATTATTTCCGCTTGTTTTAGTCTTGGGGTTGTGGTTTCCATTAATCAACGGATGGATGCCGAAATCATCGAGTTGGTCGCCTCTGAATTTGATCGAGAAGTTGAATTTATTACTGCTGAAGAACAATTAGACCTGAGTGTAGATGATTGGGAAGATGATGAAGCAGATTTATTGCCTAGGGCACCTATCGTGACCATCATGGGACACGTTGACCATGGGAAGACGTCTCTGTTGGATTATATTCGTTCTGAAAAAGTAGCAGCCGGTGAAGCCGGGGGTATTACCCAGCATATTGGCGCTTATGAAGTGAGTGTCGGGGGATCTAAGGTGACTTTCTTGGATACGCCCGGTCACGAAGCTTTTACAGCGATGAGAGCACGGGGCGCTAAAGTAACAGATATTGCTGTGATTATTATTTCGGCAGATGACCGAGTCATGCCACAGACTAAAGAAGCCATCAGTCACGCACAAGCTGCCGGAGTACCCATGATTTTTGCCATTAACAAAATCGATAAAGACGGGGCTAATCCGGAATTAATAAAGAAGGACTTGGCTGCGATGAACTTGCTCGTAGAAGAGTGGGGCGGAGAGTATATGTCAGAAGATATTTCAGCCAAAACAGGGCTCAACGTGGATAAATTGCTGGAGAAGATATTGCTTCAAGCTGAAGTGATGGAATTGAAAGCCAATCCGAATAGACCTGCACGTGGCTCTATCATCGAAGCTTCTCTAGAAAAAGGAAAAGGCTTTGTCGCTAAAATGTTGGTGCAAAAAGGTACACTAGAAATAGGACAGCCTATTGTGGCGGGGGAGTATTCCGGAAGGGTCAAAGCAATCGTGAATGACCTAGGTAAACGAATTAAATCCGCCGGCCCATCGACGCCCGTCATGGTCTTAGGATTGGATGGTGCCCCTGCTGCCGGTGAAGTGTTTAAAAAAGTGGAGAGTGCTTCTGAAGCCAGACAAATCGCTTCTAAAGTAGCCCAAATTAAACGGGAACAGTCTAATCGCGCCCAACGTCGGATTAGCTTAGAAGAGATTGGCCGACGGTTGGCTTTAGGCTCCTTTAAAGAGTTGAATTTGATTGTCAAAGGGGATGTGGATGGTTCGGTTGAAGCCTTATCGGATGCCTTGATAAAACTAGGTGTAGAAACCATTCAAGTCAATGTTATCCACAAAGCAGTGGGGCAAATCTTTGAATCGGATGTCTTATTGGCTTCTGCTTCGGATGCGATTATTATCGGTTTCCAAGTTAGACCTTCGGCTGCCGCTAGAGAATTGGCAGAAACTGAAAAGGTTGAAATTAAGACCTACAGCGTCATTTATGAAGCCATTGATGATGTGAAAGCAGCAATGGAAGGCTTGTTAGAGCCTAAAGAGGAAGAAGAAGTCATTGGTTATGCCGAAGTCCGGGAAGTATATTCCATTTCCCGTATTGGCAAGATTGCCGGCTGTTACGTACAGTCCGGGAAAGTGACTAGAAACGCCAAAGTTCGTGTGATTCGCAATGGGGTCGTTATCTATCCTAATAAGCAAGGCGTAGTGGGTGAGCTGGCATCCTTAAAACGCTTTAAAGATGATGTTAAAGAAGTCAAGAACGGTATGGAATGCGGATTGTCCATCAAAAACTTTAACGACATTAAAGTTGGAGATGAGATTGAAGCTTATATTGTAAATGAAATCCAACAAACTTTGGACTAAAATATTATCCCTTCAATTAATAAAAAAGCCGAATCCCAACAGATTTGGCTTTTTTTCTGTGAAGCGCTTTCCCAACTCTCCCAACCTTTTTTAACCTTCACTCTCCTCCCATTAACTCCGACAGGCTTGGCGACCAAAAAGAAGGTACAGGCCGGATAAACGGGAGCTCGGGACTTTCTCGAATCCAAACCGTCATCATGCCAAGACCTTGCCCAAATTCAATATCAGAAGCCATGTCGCCAACCATCAAAGACTTGCGAAAATCAATATTCGGAAAGTCCTTTTGCGCTTGTAGAGCTAGGTTCGGATGGGGCTTTCTACAATTCGGGGATTTGTAGGCCCAATCCGGACAGAAGTAAATCCCATCTATCTTTCCTCCGATTTCTTCGACCTGCTTGCGCAAAAAATCATGTACTTGTTGAACATCTTCCGACGACATGAGCCCTTTGGCAATACCTTGTTGATTGGTTACGATGATGACCCGGCCAAATATTTTGGAGAAATGTTTAATGGCTTGGAGCGCACCCGGTAAAAAGACCAATTCGTCGATAGACTTGACATAATCTCCCACCCGCCTTTGATTGATGACCCCGTCCCGATCCAAAAAAATAGTCCATGAAGTATCAAAATGCCGAGAAATAGCTTGGAATATCTTGTTCGGTAATATTTTTTGCGCAAGCGCATAATCTTCCGGAATACCGATGTCTATAAAAAAGCCACTAGTTTGAACGACGCCAAATGAAATCTTAGATACATAAGCCTCCATGAAATCGGTCTCAAAAGAAAACTTGTCAGGGAAACCGGTGGTCAATAATTCTTTTCTGATGAGATAAACACCTGTATTGATCCAACCTTCCTTGACGGGTTGTTTTTCATTGAAAGAAACCACTTGGTCTTTCACAATGGTGACGGTGCCGTAGCGTTCAAATTCATACATCTTTTTGATGGCCATGACAAACGGGAAATCAGCGCCTTTTACCCGCATATCCTCTAAATTTACATCAATAAAGCTATCTCCGTTGAGTACAAAAGCAGATTCTTCTTCTACTAATCGCATGGCTTGAGCAATGGCGCCCCCCGTACCCAAAGGCGTATCTTCAATGCTGTAAAAAAGTGCCATCCCCTCATACTCGCTACCGAAATAATCAATAATTACTTCTGATTTGTAGCCAACACCTAAAATAACCCGGGTAATCCCCTGGAATTTGAGTGCATCCAGCAGAAAGGCCAAGAAGGGCTTGGGGCCTATGGCTGCCATCGGTTTGGGGATGTCTGAAACGACAGATTGTAGGCGGGTTCCTTTGCCGCCTGCGAGGAGAATGGCTGTTTGACTCAAAATAAAGCTGCTTCGGTTAATTCACAAATAATATGACCTACGGTAATGTGGGACTCTTGAATTCTCGGCGTATCGGTTGATGGAATGTTGATTAAGAGGTCACTCAATGCTTTCATTTTTCCGCCCGATGCGCCGGTCATTCCAATGGTGATGACTCCTTGCGCTCTAGCCTGCTCGAAGGCACGAATGATATTTTGGGAATTTCCGGAAGTGGATAATCCAAATAACACATCTCCAACCCGTCCTTTGGAAATAACCATCCGAGAATAAATCTCCTCAAAGCTATAGTCATTGGCTACCGCCGTCAAATAGGAAGTATTGACATGGAGCGCTTCCGCAAAAAGAGGTTTCCGGTCTATATAAAACCTTCCGGAAAATTCAGCCGCTAGGTGTTGGGCATCTGCCGCACTGCCTCCGTTGCCACAGAAAAGGAGTTTTTTGTCCTTTTGAAAGGCTTGAATGGAAATGTTGACTGCTTTTTGTATGTTGGCTTGCAAATCTTTATCCTGAAGTATGGATTGCTTGACCGAAATAGAGGCTTGCAGGATTTGTTTTATTCTTTCTTGCATGGTTTATTTATTCGTAACTGTTTATGTGCCCACTATTTTGGTTAAAAAATGCCCTTTTTGCGCCTGTTTTTGCTAAAATATTTTCACGTAGCCCAGCTACGCTTCAAAAATTGTAGCTTCAACATCCACAAAAATGCCTATTTTTTGCCCTAAAATAGGAGCACCTAAACAGTTACATTTATTCGATATAGTAACTCATTGTTGGGGGATTTGTTGCCTGATGTGTGGCGTTTTTGTCTTTGGTCTTTGGGACGATATAACGGTATAACGGTGTAGCGGTCTAACGGGAAGGCGGCCAGGAGCTCTTTCCCCTTGAACGTCCGAAGGACATTGAACGCCCGAAGGGCAAATTGAACGTGCGAAGCACAAATTGAACGCCGAAGGCAATGAACGGTATAGTGGTATAACGGTGTAACGGTATATCGGGAAGGCAGCCAAGAGAGCATTCCCCTTGAACGCCGAAGGCAATGAACGCCCGAAGGGCAAATTGAACGTGCGAAGCACAAATTGAACCCAAGGTAAAAGGTTAAGGGTAAAAGGTGAAAGGAGAAAACCAAATAAAATTTTGTGGACTCAAGAACAAATCACCGCTCTCGACTTTTCGGAGCAGACACATGTGGTCGCCTTTGACGAATCTAATCAATGCGCCAACTAATCAAACCTTGAGTCGTAAAGCTATAAGGGCGAACTACACCACCAAATGAATTTAATAAATCCATCACCGGATATCGTGCGGTGCCGGGTGCGTAAAAAATCATAAAGCCTCCACCACCGGCACCGGATATTTTCCCGCCGGTAGCACCGGCGGCTCTTGCCTGAGCATATATTTCATCAATGACTTCATTGGAGATGCCGGGTGCGGTTTCTTTTTTGGATTGCCAGCCTAGGTCTAGGATTTGGCCGAATTTATCCAAATCTCCGGTCAAGATGGCTTCTTTCATGAGGATG
The DNA here is from genome assembly GCA_027009605.1 of Saprospiraceae bacterium. Taxonomy (GTDB): domain Bacteria; phylum Bacteroidota; class Bacteroidia; order Chitinophagales; family Saprospiraceae; genus HyVt-613. The sequence continues at coordinate 11,489 of JALVCY010000056.1, read as the reverse complement.
GATTGTTCCTTGAGTTTTAGAGCCGCTTCGATGGAGCGAGTGGATTTTGCGGCAAAGTTTTTGGCTTGTTTTTCTATTATTTTTGCCGAAAGGCGGCTAGTACCTGTGTAGTAAAGCAATAGGTTGAAATTTAATTCATGCAAGTATTTTTCGCGGATACGCAAGGGGTTGACAATCACTTTATCATCTGCGTAAAACTCCATGAAGTTGACGCCCCCAAAAGTCGCAGCATATTGGTCTTGCCGGCCACCGGCCATTGCAAGGTCTTGACGCTCAATGGAATAGGCTAAGTGGGCAATGTCATATTCGCCTAGTGGTAGCTTTAGCCACTCAATAAAAGCCCCCAAAATGGCCACTGTAATCGTCGAAGAAGAGCCTAGACCGGAGCCCTTGGGGGCATCTACAAAAGTCGTCAACGTAAACGATAATGGTCGTTGGATGAAGTCTCTGACGATTCGGTTATACACTCCTTTGAGTAGGGACAAATGCCCGTCAATTTCCAGTTGCTTGGAGGCATCGAAAGTTCCATTTTCACCTAAGTCGATGGCATTTAAGACGATTTTTCCGTCGGCTCTGGGCTCGATGGTGGCATGTGCATATAGATTGATAGTGGCATTCAGAATACTGCCGCCATAGGTGTCCACAAAAGGACTGACGTCCGTGCCCCCGCCGGCTAATCCTAGTCTTAATGGTGCTTTTGCTCTTACTATCATGCTAACTTGTTTGGGTGATTTACCGGTTTGTAGAAAAAATTTATCGCTTCAGGTCTAGGACCGCTTTCGCAAAATATTTCCAAGAATACTGCTCTTTTTCCAAAACGATTTTTTCCTTGAATTCTTGTTGTTTATTATCTGCATAAAATTGGGTGATGGCTTGGGCAATGGAAGCCGGGTCTTTTTGGACGATGTAACCATTGATTTGGTCTTTGACAATTTCTTTGAGCCCGCCCACATCTGTGACAACCATGGGTACTTCAAAATGCACTGCAATTTGAGAAATCCCACTTTGTGTCGCCGATTTATATGGCTGAACGACTAAGTCGGCGGCACTAAAATAATATTTGACTTCTTCATTAGGAATAAAACTATTGAAAAGTACTAATTGGTCTTTGATTTGGAGTTTTTCGATGAGTTGGGTGTATTTTTCTTCGTTGGAGTAGTACTCTCCGGCGACGATGAGTTGGATGTTCTGCTGGCGCAAAATGTCTTGAGCCATGGCTTCCAATAACAAATCCAATCCCTTGTAATCCCGGATGAAGCCAAAAAATAGAATGTACTTTTTCTCCGGATTCAGGTTTAATTTTTGCAAGGCTTCTTCTCTTGAGACGGGCTCACCATAATTATCGTACACGGGGTGGGGAGAATAGATAACCGGTTGGGTTGTGAACTCCTTCATCTCTTCACCTACGGACTTAGACATCACAACGAAGTGGTCAATTTGTTTGGTAAAATAATTGGCTAGTTGCCGGTCTCCGATTCGGGATTCGTGCGGGATAATATTGTCGATAATGGAAATGGCTTTGGTATGGCCATTTTTCTTTGCTCTCTTGATAATGGTGCCCAAAGACGGCCCAATAAAAGGAATCCAAAACTTGGCAATCAACAAATCCGGAGCGATTTTCCTTAATTCCTTACCCACTTTTCCCCAGTTCAAAGGATTGTAAGAATGGATTTTTTGAGCAATCTCTAATTTTTGTGGGGCTTCGCTTTCGCTAAGTTGAGTTTTGCCCGGGAATAAAAAATCCGGATATTGCTTGGTAAAGGTATAAATCATCACCTCGTGCCCCATGTCTTGGAGTTCATAAGCCAGCCGCTCATTAAACGAAGCCAAGCCGCCCCGAAAAGGATAGGCCGTGCCTAAAATAATTATTTTCATAGGGTGGTTACGTTTTATTTAGGGGACAAGATACGTGATTTTTTTGGAGAAGGGTTGGTTTTTGGGATTGGTACGAAAAGAACCGGCCTGCCGGAGTGTAGGCTTGTTACATCATTTTGTTGCGTTTAAAGAAAATGGCAAGGAAGACAGAGATAAGGATAGATAGGAGAATGATACCCCCGAAGGCATAATGATTGTGCTCAAGTCCATTGGGTACATTCATGCCATAGAAACTGGCAATCAAGGTGGGAACCATTAAAATAAAAGTGATGATGGTCAGGCGGTGGATGATTAGGTTCAGGTTATTGGATATAATGGAAGAATAAGTCTCCATGGTGCCATTCAGGATGTCTGTGTAAAGATTTGCCATGGCCAGTGCCTGCGAAGCATCAATGATGATGTCTTCAAACAAGTCTTCTTTTTCTTCTTGCCCGCGAATCTCTAGTTGGTCGGTGCGGTTGAGTTTTCGTTTCAAAAGCTCGTTGGCATTCAGGGCATCGACAAAATAGACTAAGCTTTTTTCGATGGAGAGTAGGAGTTTGAGCTCCCGGTTGCGGCTGGAATTGTAGAGTTCTTTTTCTATTAGATTCCGCCGTCCATTCAATTTGCGCAAGCTGGTCAAGAAACGATAGACATTATGTTCAAGGATTTTTAGGACAAAGAGCTTGCGATCTGTGATGTCGATTTTTACTTTACCATGGATGAAGAGAGCTAGGATGGGGTTGGTATTATTAGAGATTGTAATGATGTAGTCGTCTTCGGTCAGAATGATGCCCAAAGGTTCGGTTACAAACATAGGTTCATCTTCTCTGTCGGTTTTGTTTTCGATGGCTACAGAAAACAGAATGAGCTTGGCATCATCTTCTCGTTCATAACGTGCTCTTTCATCGGAGTCTAAGGCGTCTGTCAAAAAATCAGGAGGCAGCTGATGCTCCTTGGTGATTAAATCCAGTTCTTCTTGGCCAATAGGCGGGCTGATATTGATCCAGCATCCCGCTGTTGGCTCTTTAACCTTGGTGAGCTCCCGGCCTTGGCTAGTGAAATATTGGATCATGCGACGTGTGTTTTCTTTAGTACTAACGTGGGGGGAAGCCCTGTAGTTCTATTTTGTTTGATTTTCTTTTTGAAAGCAGGCACAAAGCTAAGGGGTTTTATAGATAGGCCAAATAAGTTTGTTGGTTTATTTTTGCCGGGTTTGTATTTTTTGTTGTGGTTTGGGTGGTTGGGTCTGTTTGGTTGGGGCAAACTTGTGTTGTCATAGATTTTCAAAATCTGATGTGATTGGCAAGTTGGGTTAAATTTCCGAGTGTTGTCTTATCGTAGATTTTGAAAATCTGGAGAAGCTTGATGGTTTATGATGTTGTGTCAGTTTTGCTGCTCGCCGGGGTTTACTTAGCATAGGAGTCAGACTTGTCTCGGAGTATCATATTGTCAATCAGGCGGACATCTCCTGCCCAAGCCGCAGTAACAGCGACTAAGAAACCGGATTTTCGGGTTGCATCTTGTAGGGTGAGTCCATTGATGATGGAGAAATACTCCGGTTTTAGGCCTTGATTTTTAATTCTTTTGATGGCTTCGGCTTCGATTTCTTTGATAGATTGCTTGGATTGGATGGCTGCTTTCGCAAAATGTAAGCTTTGGGAAAGGACGAGAGCCTTTTTTTTCCATTCCGGAGAGAGGCGGGCATTTCTGGAGCTAAGCGCTAAACCTTCGGAGGAGCGGATAATGGGACACATCACCAAACGAGTGGATAGGTTTTCGGTTTTGATGAGTTGTCTGATGATGGCGACCTGTTGGAAGTCTTTTTGTCCCATAAAAATGGCATCGGGTTGTACGATGTCTAAAAGTCGGTGTACCACCATGGCGACCCCATTAAAATGACCGGGACGAAAGGCGCCTTCCAATAAGTTATCAATACCATTAAATTGATAGACCTTTCCGTGGTCAAAATCATCCGGATAGATGTCTTCGACGGTTGGTGTATAAAGCAAGTCATTACCGGCTTGCGCCAAAAGTTGGATGTCGTTTTCCAGTGTTCTGGGATATTTGTCCAAATCAGATTGCTCATTAAATTGAGTGGGGTTGACAAAGATAGAAGTCACCACAAAGTCACATTCTTTTTTTGCGGAAGCAATCAAAGAAAGATGGCCTTCGTGGAGTGCGCCCATGGTAGGGACAAAGCCTATTTTCTGACCATTTTGCGCAAGCTGATGTAGCAATAAGCGCATGTCCTTGTTTTTTTTATATATAAACATTAATGGTTCTTTGTGTGTTGTGAGACCCCAAACGAAGGAGCAATTACGGGAAAAAAAAGCATTTGTGCAAAAAAAACCGTACCTTTGCATGGATTTTTCTTAACTAAAACACAGGTATCAGCGATGGAGAAGAAAAGAATTTTGTTTATTTCGCAGGAGATGGAGCCATATACAACAGGAGACGCTATTTCTACAATTTCAAATAAATTACCGTTACACCTTTACGATAAAAATGCCGAACTCAGACTTTTAATGCCGCGTTATGGCACGGTTAACGAGCGGAGACACCGCTTGCACGAAGTTGTGAGATTGTCCGGTATCAATATCATAATAGATGAAAGCGACCACCCCTTAATCATCAAAGTAGCTTCTTTGCCGAGTTCACGCTTACAAGTTTATTTTTTGGATAATGAAGACTACTTTAAGCGTAAGTTCTTGTACGAAGATGCCGAAGGTAAACCGTTTGCAGATAATGGCGAACGGGGCGTGTTTTTTGCGAAAGGCGCCTTAGAAATTGTCAAAAAATTTGGATGGGTACCGGATATTATTCATTGTCATGGATGGATGTCTGCTTTGGTTCCATTTTATTTGAAGACGGTTTATAAGGATGAGCCACTATTTAGAGAATCAAAGATTGTATTCTCTGCTTATGATAGCCCCGTCTATGAAGATAGTTTTGCAGATGATTATAAGGCCAAAGTGGCTATTGATGGCTTAAAAGAAGCTGATTTAGCCCCATTTATGGCGGGAGATAAGTTTTCCCTATTAAAGGGGGGATTGCAGTATGCGGATGGAGTGATTAAGTCAGGTGTTGAATTTCCGGCTGAGATAGAAGCCGATTTGGCTAAGTTAGATAAACCATTTTTGGAATTTACCGACGTAGAAGGCAATTATGACGAAATAGTTGAATTTTATGAAAGCTTAGTTGAAGAAAAAGTAGTATAGTTTTTATATCTTTGCGGATACAAAGAACTCCTGAGATTTGATGTGCTTTTCTCAGGAGTTCTTTGTGTAATCAAAGTGCTTTGATTTGGACTGATTCAGTTGTCGATGTCCGTTAAGTTTGATGTGTTTTGAGCAAGAATAAGGGAAGTATGTTATTTCTGTGGTGTTGAAAAATATCTATGCACATTCGGCGTTTTCCTGCCGATGTACACAACGGGGGCGGTTTGCCCGTTTTGGCTTGTGTATCTTACTTCCTTATCTCGAATGTATATACCGGATGGCTTGAAGTTGTTAGGTATAGAAATAGACCCAATTAAATGGAAAAATACAATACAGGAAAAAGCAACCGTATCCTTTTTATGATGATGGTTCTTTTATCTATTTTGGTGGTACAATGTACAAAGCCAACGACTATCGGTGGTGATTTGGTCAATGAAAATGAAGCTGACTTTTGGTCAACCGACACGATGCCTTTGACGGTGAAAACCGTCAAATCGACCGATACTCTTTTGACTTATTTTTATGCTTCGGTTTCCAAAACGCTAAGAAGGTACTATTTGGGGATGCTCGATGACCCCGTCTTTGGGCGCAATACAGCAAAGATATTCTCCCAATATGGCCCTTATGCCGGTAGTTACACCAAAAAGTTTAACGAGGCCACGGTGGATTCAGTGGTTTTGACCTTAGTTTTAGATTCTGCTTATTTTTATGGGGATGCTACGGCGATGCAGTCTTTGAATGTCTCCCGCTTGATGAATCCGATGGCTTTGGATACCAACTATTATTCTAATCAGGATTTTCCGGTAGAAGCGACTCCACTGGGTGAATTGATTGATTTTGTGCCCAATTTGAACAAGCGAGTCCTTTATGTTAGTGAAACCATCAAAGATTCTAACCTAGTTTACTTGCGGATTCCATTGGACAATAGTTTTGGGGAAGAGATATTAGCCTATGATTCCTTGGTTTATGTAGATGCAGAGGCGTTTGCCCAAAAGTTCAAAGGCATCAGCATACAGGCTACAAGCCCTTCTCTAGGGATGATGGCCGTTGACTTGAGACATGTAATGTCTGAGATTGATATCTACTACCAAACACCTACAGAGGATTCTTTGGTGCTGCCTATTCACTCTTTAAGGGGGTATGCCGCAACGGATTATCAAACGAAGGACTATGCCGGTTCTTATGTGGAGTCTCATATTGGTGTTGCAAATGACTCCGAATTCTTTATTCAATCGACCGGTGGACTAAATGTGGAAATTGAACTGCCTGATGTGTCAGACCTAGGCAATATCATTGTCAATAAGGCCATTTTGGAATTTTCAGTGAAAGACCTTAACTTTGACGATACTTCTATGTTTAGGCTGAACAAACAGTTAGTTTTAAAGGATACTTTGGGCAATTATATCAATGATGTAGGAACCGTTTTGACCAGTACCGGAGGGTATGGTGTCTTTGGCGGGAAGCCAAAGGTGGTTACCCGAAATGGGGAGACTAGGACTATCTTTGAAATGAATATCTCTTCTATGTTGCAGGATGTCATACAAGGAAGTCTATCCAATAAAGTGGTTTTAAGGCCGGCTTCTTTTCTTGAAACAGACGATAAATATGAATTGACCGGCTTAGGCCGAACAGTGCTGCAAGGCTTTTCCGGGGCTAAAGAATGGCAACCCAAACTGCGACTGAACTATACCGAAGTAAAATAATTGACCAAGTTACATGCACAGATACCATTTATTCGGTGTATCGCTTATAGAATAACCCGATAAAACCCAAAATTTAAAATCAGATGTGTGGAATCGTAGCATACAATGGGGTAAACGATGCTTTGCCCGTAATCATCAAAGGACTTAAGAGGTTAGAGTATAGGGGATATGATAGCGCAGGTCTTGTATTACAAAATAATAATGGTAGTCTGGATGTCTTTAAGAAAAAAGGCAAGGTCGCCGACCTGGAAAAGCTTTTAGGGGATATCCGGATTGCCAGTACTTTGGGGATAGGACATACCCGATGGGCGACACATGGAAAACCCAATGACACCAACGCACATCCGCATGTATCCGGCAACAGACGCTTGTCCTTGGTTCATAATGGGATTATTGAGAATTATGCGCCTTTGAAGCTGGCTTTGCAAAAGCTTGGACATGAATTTGAAAGTGATACCGATACCGAAGTATTGATTCATTTGATTGAAGAAGTCCAAAAGAGGGATCGTTTATCCCTTATCGAAGCCGTTCGAGTGGCTTTGACGAAAGTCGTTGGTGCTTATGCCATCGTGGTGATGGATATCCGGCAGCCGGATGTACTGGTAGCTGCTCGAAAATCCAGCCCCTTAGTCATCGGTGTGGGCAATAATGAATTTATTATTGCTTCAGATGCTACACCCATCATCGAATATACCAAAAAGGTGGTGTATTTGAAAGATGATGAATTAGCGGTCATTACCAAGAATGATTTGCAATTGCTTTCTATGGAAAATCAAGAGATGCCTTTGAGTATTCAGGAGATTGAAATGGAGCTGGAAAGAATAGAAAAAGGTGGCTATGATTACTTCATGATGAAAGAAATTCATGAGCAGCCGGTCACCGTAAGAGATAGTATGCTGGGCCGGGTGAATGCTGCGGAAGGTTGGGCCAAGCTAGGGGGGATGGAAGATCATATTAATCGTATTATTTCCGCTAACCGAATCACAATGGTGGGCTGCGGGACTTCTTGGCATAGTGCTTTAATCGGTGAATATTTGATCGAACGACTAGCGCGAATACCGGTTGAAGTAGAGTATGCATCTGAATTCCGTTACCGGAATCCGGTCATCAATAACGGGGATATTGTGATGGCTATCTCACAATCCGGAGAAACCGCTGATACCATGGCAGCCCTGAAAAGTGCGAAGGAAATGGGCGCATTTACATACGGAATTGTCAATGTTGTCGGCTCTTCTATTGCTAGATTAGCTGATGCCGGTTCTTATATTCATGCCGGGCCTGAAATAGGAGTGGCTTCGACGAAAGCCTTTACAGGGCAGGTAAGTATCTTGACCATTTTGGCTTTGCAGTTGGCTCACCGAAAAGGAACTATCTCGGAGAGCCGCTTTCGCGAATTGTTGATTGAGTTTGAGCAGATTCCGGAAAAAATCAAAAAGGTACTAGAATCTGACCAGCAAATTCGATATATTGCGGAAGAACTAAAAGAAGCCAATAATGCGTTGTATCTAGGACGGGGCAAAAACTTCCCCGTGGCTTTGGAAGGCGCACTAAAATTGAAAGAAATATCATATATTCATGCAGAAGGTTATCCGGCTGCAGAAATGAAACATGGGCCTATTGCGCTCATTGATGAAAATATGCCAATCATTTTAATCGCTACCAACCAGGATGCTTACGAAAAAATCGTCAGTAATGTCCAAGAAGTGAAAGCTAGGGGCGGGAAAGTGATTGCTATTGTTACGGAAGGAGAAAAAACGATTACAGAAATTGCTGATTATGCTATTCATATTCCGGCAACGGCTGACGTATTCTCTCCTTTATTATCGGTTATCCCGCTACAATTGCTCTCTTATTACGTAGCCGTTTTACGGGGATGCGATGTGGATCAACCTAGAAATTTGGCTAAGTCCGTAACCGTAGAATAGCATTGTGCGTTCTAACTCGGAGAAAATAAGTATGCTTTGGTTTAGTTTTCACAAAAAAAATTAGTAACTGCCCAAGGTTTTGGTGGCTCAAAGCTTCAGGCAGAACAGTTACTGAAATTAATTTGACAAGAATACCCCAAAAAATAAGGGGCTAGCGCCTATCATTTTTTTAAGGGTGTGTAAAATATGGCGGGGTGAGTTTATGCCAGTTTGGTTGGTATATAATTATCATCCGGCCTTCATTCTAAATATTGACCTAATGAATTACAAATCTACAGAGGAGACCATCTTGTATCCTGAATATGGCAGACATGTCCAAAATTTGGTAAAATATGCCTTGACTATTGAAGACCAGGAGAAAAGACAGTCTGTTGTAGAAGGAATCATCGTCTTGATGAGCCAGATACTTCCGAATGCACGCAATTTCGAAGAGCAAAAAGATCGCTTTTGGAATCATATCTTTCATATTGCAGATTACAAACTCAATGTGACTCCTCCGGAAGGAGTAGAAATTATTCGGGTAGATCAGCATCCGAAGCCTTCTCAATTGTCCTATCCAACCGGCTCCGCTCGTTATCGTCATTATGGGCTTAATGTCCAGCAATTGGTCAAAAAAGCCTTGGCCATGGAGGATGAAGAAAAAAAAATCGAGTTTGTCAAAATTATAGGGAACTATATGAAGACGGCTTACCGAACATGGAACTCAGAGCACTTTGTCAGCGATGAGATGATTATCAATGACTTAGCCAAGTTGTCTAATGGGGAGTTTATTATTGATGAGGACATGCGTTTCGTTTCTGTGGTACCGCAAGCTACCGGAGTCAAAAAGACAAATCGCAAAAGCGCCCGTTCCGGATATGGCAACCGATCTAAGTCTAATAATAAAAATTCCACTAATCGGAATCGCAACAACAGCAACAACCGAAACCGGCGTAAGAGATATTAGAGAATCCAAGCTTTGATACTCATAAAACCCTGTGGTTATTGATTCTTTTTGTCTTTACAAATAAGAATTCTGAGTTTAATTGGTTTTGGTTTGGGTCGTTATTCTTCGAAGATTCCAACTGAGACTTTTGTAAACCCTTGACCCTTAACCTTTAACCTATAATGATTAAGAACGATACTTTTACCGTAGAAGGCGGTCACCGTCTGAAAGGAGATATTCAGCCGCAAGGCGCCAAAAATGAAGCATTACAAGTATTGAGCGCTGTGCTCCTGACCAAGGAGAAGATTATTATTTCCAATCTTCCGGATATTTTGGATGTCCAAAAATTGATTCGTTTGCTGAAAGGTTTAGGGGTCAAAGTCAGAAAATTAGGAGAAGGTAAATACTCTTTTAAAGCCGATAAGCTTAAGTTAGACTATATTAATTCACCTGAATATCGACAGGAGGCCGGTCGGATACGCGGTTCTGTTATGTTCTTGGGGCCTTTATTGGCCAGATTTGGGAAGGCTTACGTTCCCCGGCCGGGTGGGGATAAGATTGGACGCCGAAGAATAGATACCCATTTATTGGCTTTTGAAAAACTCGGTGCCAAATACAGCTACAATAACAAAGAAAATGCCTTTGTATTGGCTGCACCCAAAGGATTAAAAGGGGCTTATGTCTGGATGGAAGAGATTTCCGTTACCGGAACCGCCAACATTATTCTGGGAGCAGTCACTGCCAAAGGAGTGACTACGATTTATAATGCGGCTTGTGAGCCTTATATCCAGCAGCTGACCAAAATGTTGGTGCGAATGGGGGCTCAAATCGAAGGCATTGGCTCTAACTTGCTCACCATCACCGGTGTCAAGGAATTAGGGGGAACAGAGCATCGTTTGTTGGCTGACATGATTGAAGTGGGTAGTTTTATCGGGATGGCCGTGATTACACAGTCTGAAATTACCATCAAAAATGCGGATGTCAAGGAATTGGGAATTATCCCTACTGTCTTTCGCAAATTTGGGGTCAAACTCCGGATTAAAGGAAATGATATTTTGGTTCCTGCCCAAAAGCACTACAAGATTCAAAATTTTGTAGATGGCTCTGTCTTAACGGTTTATGATGCGCCTTGGCCGGGGTTGACTCCTGACTTAATCAGTATTTTGCTGGTGATGGCCACACAAGCTAATGGGAGCGTGCTCATTCACCAAAAGATGTTTGAGAGTCGGTTATTCTTCGTGGATAAGTTGATTGATATGGGGGCTAAGATTATTCTTTGTGACCCGCATCGGGCGACGGTGATTGGTATTAATCGCAAGTATCCACTTCGGGGGATTAATATGGTTTCTCCGGATATCAGGGCGGGTATCTCTTTGTTGATGGCTGCCATGTCTGCCAACGGAACCAGCGTTATTAAAAATATCCATCAAATCGATCGAGGGTATCAGGATATTGATGGTCGGTTGAATGCCATTGGTGCGCATATTGTGCGGAGTTGAGTTGAGAGAGTTGAGACGTTCGCCTTCGGCTCACTAGGTTGAGACTGTCCCGATTACTATCGTGGATACGGACTTCGTGGTTGAGAGCTTCGCAGGTTGAGACGATTTGGGTTCTTGTTTGGGATTTTACTTCATCATTCGACATTCTGTATTTTACATTTGTTATTCCGGTAGTTGAGAAAGTTGAAGAAGTTGATTCGCTCGCAGGCTTCGCTAGTTGATTCGCTTCGCTAGTTGATAAGATTTGGGTTTTTGTTTGGGATTGCCCTTCGATATTCGATATTCGGCATTCTACATTCGATATTCTGTTGGTTTTTTTGGTTGAGAAGGTTGAAGAAGTTGAAGAAGTTGAAAGAGTTGAT